>CAZMBG010000136.1:0-2576 GCA_964564615.1 uncultured Candidatus Planktophila sp. | reverse complement strand
CCATCAATCATTGGTGCAGTGTAAAGGGCGATTAGTGGAGTTGGCTATCAGATGGGAAGTATCTATCAATAGCAATAATGAGCACCAAAAGCGCCGATCCCAACATCAATCCACCTAAGAGGTCAGAGAACCAATGGGTATTGCGAATTAAAGAGACGGTGCAGACTGTCGTAGCCATGACTACGACCCCGGCTGATGCCAAACGTCCACGATAGCGATCGACATGCGCATAGCGATAGATGAGATAGGCGATGACGCCCCAGATAAAGACTGCATTTGATGCATGGCCGCTTGGATAAGACATACCGCCAGCATGCAAAATATCGAAACCTTCGCGAGGTTTGGTACGGCCAAGTCCATACTTGAATGCACCTACAACTATGTTGAGTGAGAGAAACGACAATATTCCAAGATTAATCGGTCGCATTGTTTTAAAGCGATAAGAAATATAGAGAGCGACAATCAAAAGCGCGATTCCGGATACGCTGCGCAGACCTAAATCATCAAGGCGTCGAATTAAAAAATGTGAAAATCCGCTGAAGCGTGGGTGGGAAAGTGAATTAAAGTGACGATCAATATCTACGATAAAACCATAGGTAGCGACTTGATAGGTTACAAATAGATATCCAGCAAAGAGACCAGCAGACCATTTCAGAGCACGACGCATCTGTTTGCGACGGATCACAAGAACATCAGACATATTTACTCGACTGTAACCGACTTTGCTAAATTGCGAGGTTGATCTACATCTGTGCCACGAGCGCACGCGATTTCATAGGCAAAGACTTGTAATGGAACTGTAGCGAGTACCGGCTGGAATAGTGGGGATGCAATTGGAATGCGAATGATGTGTTCGGCTCCAATTACCTCTGCACCTTCGGCTGCTATCACGATTACTCGTGCTCCACGAGCCTTTACCTCTTGGATATTGCTCAGCATCTTCTCATCAAGTGCATGCTCATCGGCGGTGGGAAGAATTGCAATGACTGCCGTGCCATCTTCGATGAGTGCGATTGGACCGTGCTTGAGTTCACCGCCGGCAAAACCTTCTGCGTGAATATAGGCGAGCTCTTTTAACTTCAGCGCACCTTCAAGGGCTACTGGATATTCAATCCCGCGACCTAAGAAGAGAACGGTGTTATTTGTCGCAAACTGACGGGTGAGTTCGCGAAGCGGTTCGACCGTCTCCAGAATCTGCTCAACTTGCCCTGGTAGTTCGAGCATCTCGTTGTAGTAGCTACGAATTTGAGCATTGGTAAGCGTGCCGCGCACCTGTGCCAGTTTTAATCCAATCAAATAGACCGCCACTATTTGCGTGAGAAATGCCTTAGTTGATGCGACTGCAATTTCAGGACCAGCATGTGTGTAGAGCACCGCATCAGATTCACGTGGAATAGTTGATGAGTTGGTATTGCACACTGCAAGAACTCGAGCACCTGCCGCTTTTGCGTGGCGCACTGCCATTAAAAGGTCCATCGTCTCACCAGATTGCGAAATGGCAATTACCAATGAATCCTGATCAATAATTGGATCGCGATAACGATACTCCGATGCTATTTCAACATCGACTGGAACCTTCGCCCACTTTTCAATGGCGTATTTAGCAACCATGCCTGCGTGATAGGCAGTACCGCAGGCGATCACTGAGATGCGCTTAATACTGCGAATTTCATCAGGTGTTAAGAAGAGTTCATCGAGTTGAACTTCACCGTTATCAGAGAGCCGACCAATAAGGGTGTCGGCAATTGCTTTAGGTTGGTCGAAGATCTCTTTTAACATAAAGTGGGCGAAGCCACCCTTTTGTGCTGCCGCAGCATCCCAGGTGATTTCATATTCACGTAGTGGAAGCGCTCTGCCATCAAGATCGCAGATAGAGATACCGTCGGGATTGATGGTAACTACTTCATCCTGGCCGAGTTCGACTGCCCGTTTGGTGTAATCGATAAAGGCGGCAACATCAGATGCTAAGAAATTTTCACCATCGCCAATTCCAGCTACCAGCGGTGAATTTCGGCGGACGCCGACGATGGTCTGTGGCGAATCGGCGTGAATGGCTAACAAGGTAAATGAACCGCGTAACTCTCTTACCGCTGCCCGCATAGCTGCAGTGAGATCGCCGCCATGCTCTTTCCGTAAATCTGAGAGCAAGTGCGCAACTGATTCAGTATCGGTCTCTGAAGTAAAGGTATGTCCGCGCGCTATGAGTTGGGCTTTGAGTTCGGCGTAATTCTCAATGATGCCATTATGAATGACAGCCAACTTGCCCTCATTATCGAGATGCGGATGGGCATTGCGATCGGTAGGACCACCGTGAGTTGCCCAACGGGTATGACCAATTCCAGAGTGAACAGTTGGGAGATTTGCTGGAAGCGCAGCTTCTAAATTACCTAACTTGCCGGCGCGCTTTTCGACGAAGAGCGAATTACTTGTTCCGAGCGCGATTCCGGCTGAATCGTAACCGCGATACTCAAGTCGGCGAAGGCCAGAGACGATAGGAGAAATTGCAGATTGAGGGCCGGTGTATCCCACGATTCCGCACACGAATTAGATCTCCAGTTCTGCCTTTACGATTGCCG
>CAZMBG010000135.1:0-2628 GCA_964564615.1 uncultured Candidatus Planktophila sp. | reverse complement strand
GTGTTCCCTGAAGATACTGTGAGAGGTTGTTCTGGAATGCATTTGATTCTGTTGCATTGTATGTAACTTCATTGCCGGTCTTCTTTGTGTAAGCATCAACAAGGCCCTTAAGTTGCTTTGTTGGTGACTCATCAACTGTACGTGCGCCGAATGACAATGGGCCTGTTGCCTTATTGCCACAGCTTGAGAGCAAGCCTGCTCCTGCTGCCATTCCAACGCCGCCAACCGCAGCGCCCTTGAGGAGCGTACGACGGGAGACTCCGTTTTGTTCTGACATTTATTTCCTCTTACTTTCTGTAAAGAGAAACCTTTTGCAAAAAGGTTGCGTCGGCGAATCACCGGCACGTGTAAAAAATAGGAGTATTGAGCGTAATTCTCTAGGGAGTTTGAGTAACGAAACGATTACTTTTGAGCGTGGGATCGCCCGTGGGGCTGGAATCTCTCACCCCCTGAGATAGCCCCTGGCCTTTTGCAACTTTTTGCAGAATCTAGCGTGCGCTATCCCACCAAATGGTTGCCAACTGGCGTCGAGAAGACAGTGGGTGGAGGTCCAGAAAGGTATCTACTTCTGATTGGCGATCCTCTGGCAAGCACAGCCTGCGCCTTACTTGCGAACGAAATTCTGGTGAAGAATTATCAGCCTTGATCGAACTTTCGAAATATTCAATTTCGGCGTTGATCCCAAGTTCCCTGAGCACTGCGATGAGATCTTTAGCCTCTGGAGATGTAGGCCGAGTCAGATTCCAAAAGTACTTCCAACCTTCGCTCATATTAGACATTGGATGCCTTACAGGAATTTCAATAACCACTCGTTTTCGGGCATGAGAATCTAGAGTCAACAAAAATGGAGCAATATCTTTCACATTAAAAGCAACATGGTGCACAACAACTACATCTGCACTTGGGACATCCGATTCTATTTGAGGCCATTGCCCCAAGAAGGTTTCACTTTCAACCCCAAACTTCGCTGCATTGGCTGTATACATACGGAGCATTTCAAGTTGTTCATCGACTCCAATAACCTTGACAGCGGGAGGCGTTACAGCGAAGGATGCGACGCCACCGCCGCATCCAATATCAAGCACTGTGCCACCGTCCGGGATTGCCTCTCGCGCTCTTTGATGTGAGGGTGAATCTGAGATTATTTCAGGGATTTCAAAAAGCGCTGGAGGGTGTATCCACGGCTTTTCAATAGCCTGATCAAGTATCTCTTGAGGAATTGCCCACGAAGATAAATCAGAACCCCATTTTTCTATCGCGCTCACTAAATTAATTCTTTGATCCCTCAGCCGCAATTTCGGCGCGAATGGCTTCCATATCTGCTGACTTAATCACCACAATTAATTCTTCCAAATTCTTTGCAGGTAATGCACCTGGTTGCCTGAAGAGGAGAATTCCGTCGCGAAAAGCCATCAAGGTAGGGATTGACGTTATACCTGCCGCAGCAGAGATTTCTTGCTCTGCTTCAGTGTCAACTTTTGCGAAAACCACATCTGAATGTTTCTCAGAGGCTGCTTCATAAGTTGGTGCAAATGAACGACAAGGACCACACCATGCTGCCCAAAAATCCACAAAGACTATCGGGCTCTCATCGATTAATTTTTCAAAGTCTGCACTCTTTACATCAATGGTCGCCATTTATGACTTCTTAAATAACTTTGCGAAAAAACCAGGTTCTTTAGGGTCATTCGCATGTCCCTGGCAGCGCTGGGACTTAGGAACTCCTTTGAGCGCGATCTCTATGTGATTACCACATCCAGCCCACGTAGGTTTTCCGCATTTGCGGCAGGTAGTTTTATGGCACATTTTTCATTCTCTCTTTCTTTTGAATTTGGTAATTCTTGATTCAATTAATTTTTTACAGCAGCTGGTGAATGTATATAGGTGAGATATCCACCATCCAAATTTGTGGCTTCAAATCCAAGTTCTTGAAGTAAGGCTGTTGCCGTATGCCCACGCATTCCTACCTGGCAATGGACAAGAATCTTTTTCTGTGGAATCTCACTGACGCGTTCACGAATTTCATCGACTGGAATATTGAGCGCTGAATCGAGATGGCCATCACGGTATTCGCCTTCGGTTCTAACATCGAGAATCTGATATCCCTTAGTGCGGAAATCTTCGACTTCATCCCATTGCGCAGTCTTACTCATTCCGCTCATGATGTTTTCGGCTATATACCCCAACATATTGATGGGATCTTTTGCCGAACCAAATGGTGGAGCATAGGCAAGCTCTAGATCTGCCAACTCTGGAGCTGTAATTTTGCCGCGCACAGCTGTAGCAATCACATCAATGCGCTTGTCGACTCCTTCTCGGCCCACAGCTTGCGCACCCAAAATTTCGCCATTACCTGAATCAAAAATCAACTTCAGTGCCATTTGCTGCGCACCTGGGTAGTAGCCAGCATGGTTATTTGGATGGGTATGAATTGCTTGTGATGATCGACCGGCAGCTTTTAGTCGTTTTTGATTCCATCCGGTTACGGCGATGGTGAGACCAAATACCTTCACAATTGCGGTTCCAATAGTTGTTGCGACACGAACTTTCCGCCCAGCGATGTGATCGGCTACTACTCGTCCGTGTCGGTTTGCTAAATTTGCAAGAGGTACCAAGGTGGAGGCTCCA
>CAZMBG010000134.1:0-2633 GCA_964564615.1 uncultured Candidatus Planktophila sp. | reverse complement strand
CCCTGTGCGCATTCGGTAGTGGTAACTCGCAAAGTTGCTGTTACTGATTCAAAGCAAGTCGTAGTCACTATTCGGGACGGTTGTTTTTGAATCGCAATCGAA
Organism: uncultured Candidatus Planktophila sp.; assembly: GCA_964564615.1. Lineage (GTDB taxonomy): Bacteria > Actinomycetota > Actinomycetes > Nanopelagicales > Nanopelagicaceae > Planktophila. The sequence goes on along the minus strand of CAZMBG010000134.1, from coordinate 2,531 downwards.
ATGGTTGAAACGAAGGTAATAAATGAAGCAAGCGCAATTACATAGAGTGTGGCAAGGATGTAATGGCGCTTACGCACCCATTGCATGAAGACCACCATCAACGTGAACTATTTCAGCTGTTGTCTTTGGGAACCAATCGCTCAATAGCGCCACTGCCGCTTTCGCAGCAGGAACTGGATCGGTGACATCCCACGCCAATGGACTCTTCTCATTCCAGACTTTTTCAAATTCATCAAAGCCCGGGATTGATTTGGCTGCCATGGTGCGGATTGGTCCGGCAGCAACCAAATTGATTCGGATATTTTCCGCTCCGAGATCGCGTGAAAGATAGCGTGAAGTCGATTCCAAAGCGGCTTTAGCAACGCCCATCCAATCGTACTTTGGCCAAGCTACAGTCGCATCGAAATCGAGTCCGACAACTGAGCCGCCATCTTTGAAAAGTGGCTTACACGCCATCGTCAAAGATTTCAGCGAATAAGCGCTTACCTGCACTGCAGTTGCGACATCATCCCATTGGGTGTTGAGAAAATTTCCACCTAGTGCTGCTTCAGGAGCAAATCCGATGGAATGAACGACTCCGTCGAGGTGAGGAAGGTGAGCTTTAACATTTTGCACAAGCGCATCGAGGTGCTCTTGATTTGTAACATCTAATTCAATGATTGGTGCATTTTGTGGGAGACGTGTTGCAATTCGAGTAGTGAGGCTGAGCGCTCGACCAAAACCAGTAAGTACGACATTGGCCCCTTCTTCTTGAGCGATCTTTGCAATGTGAAATGCGATCGAGCCATCAGTAAGAACGCCAGTAACTAAGATATTTTTTCCTTGCAAAATTCCCACGATCAGTGCCCCATTCCTAATCCGCCATCAACCGGAATGATGGCGCCTGTGATGTAACTTGCTTTTGCGGAAGCGACAAATGCAACAACTTCCGCGATTTCTTCGGCCGAACAAAATCGTCCAAGTGGTACTTGCGCTGCAATATCTGATCGACGTTTCTCGTCGAGTTCGGCAGTCATATCTGTCTCCACAAATCCCGGAGCTATGACGTTTGCGGTAATTCCCCGGCTGCCTAACTCACGAGCAAATGAACGAGCCATTCCCACGAGCCCTGATTTAGATGCTGAATAATTAACTTGCCCGGCAGCTCCGACTCCCCCAACTACTGAGCCAATAAAGATGAGCCGACCGCGCTTTAATTTAAGGAGACCTTTGGTGGCTCGCTTTGCCACACGGAATGCACCGGTGAGGTTTGCATTGATGACACTCTCAAAATCTTCTTCGCTCATCCGCATCACAAGCGTATCTTTTGTAATTCCAGCGTTTGCGACAATGATTTCTGGGGCGCCGAACTTGGCTTCAATGTCGGCAAATCCAGTTTCGACGCTCTCTGATGATGTGACATCCATTTTTACAGCATCAAAACCTAAGGGTGGTGTTCCATTGCGATAGGTGATGATGACTCGATGGCCGGCAGCTTTGAGCGCCGTCGCAATCGCAAGGCCGATGCCGCGATTTCCGCCTGTGACCAAGGCGATAGATGCTTCACTCATAGAGAGAAAAGTACCTTGCTACCTGCGCGTAGCCAGCATTTGAGGGCAGCCACATACGCTATTACTCTACTCGTATGGCAAAAAAGGAAGAATCCTTTGACATTACCAGTGCTCAACGACCATTAAGTGTTGACCAAAGCGCTCGCCAGCGCCGCTATTTCTTCTCCATGATGATTCGAACATCGTGTTTTATTTTGACTGTGATTCTCCCGAGCCCTTATCGATGGTTTGCACTGGCTGGCGCCATGCTGCTGCCATACATTGCGGTAGTAGTGGCAAATGCTGGACGCGAAACGATTCGTCCCGGATCGGCGCTCTTTGACAAGAACACTCGCGAGATTGAATAAAGCTCGCGAACCGTATGGCTTTCTCAAAAGCCTGATTGCCCTGCTCCTCTTTTCACTCTGTTTCTGGGCTGCGCAATGGCAATACCACCGCGGTGTCGATCGACACGCACTCAATGCCAAAGTTGAATCACACATCAATCTTCCGGTTGGAGATTTGGATTCTCTGCTCTCTGATTTAGCTGCGCACGAGTGGCAGCGGGTAAGAATCGCTGGCTCTTTTGATACTCAGAATCAAATTCTCTTGCGCAATCACTATAACGATGAAGGTGTCTATGGCTTTGAATTGCTCACCGCATTCACCGACGAATCTGGACGGAGATTCTGGGTAGATTGTGGATGGGTGGAAGCTCCACCAACAGCGAAAGAGAGACCGAAACTTCCAGCTATTCCACGTGGCTCGGTGGAGATAACTGGGCGATTGCGCCTGACAACTTCACTTCCGCAAGGAAGATTCTTTGCCATCTCTCAGAAATCCACATCTCCCCTAATTTCAACTGCGAATGCGCAAGCTGGACACAATGGAATCAATGAACCTTTTTATATAGATCTCTTGAGTGGGAATCACTCAGCCCTCACTCCTAATTTTCCCGCCCAACTACCTGAACTTTCAGATGGACCTCATATGGCATATGCG
>CAZMBG010000133.1:0-2654 GCA_964564615.1 uncultured Candidatus Planktophila sp. | reverse complement strand
GTACCAGAAGCACACACACTGGCCTGGTCCGGGACGCACTGAGAAGAATGTGGTCGGCTATCCACTTATGCCGGTATATATGGCAAAAGCAGGCGGCTTCTTCTTTATCGTATTTGGTGTTACCGCCTTCTTAGGTGCAGTCGCATCTATCAACCCAATTTGGCTCTACGGCCCATACACACCTGGACAGATTTCAGCTGGATCTCAACCAGACTGGTATATGGGTTGGGTCGATGGGTTGGTGCGCATGTCGCCACCTATTGAAACTCATGCCTTCGGTCACACGATCTCCTGGAATATTTTGATTCCGGGCTTGATTGTTCCGGGAATTATGTTTACCGCTCTCGCGCTCTACCCATGGATTGAATCTTGGGCGACTGGCGATAAGCGCGAACATCATCTCCTTGATCGTCCACGCAATGTACCTAATCGCACTGCACTTGGCGCGATGGCCATCTCCTTTACCTTGGTTACCTTACTTAACGGTGGTAATGACATCATCGCAACGACTTTCCACCTCACAATCAATCAGATGATGTGGTTCTCTCGTATTGCCCTCTTTGTTGTTCCACCTATCGTCTTCATCATCACCAAGCGAATCTGCATCTCATTGCAGCGAGCAGATCGTGATCTCGTTCTTCATGGCCGCGAAACTGGTCGATTGGTCCGACTACCTCACGGTGAATTCATTGAAGTACACGAACCTTTGTCACAAGAAGAGATTTGGAAGCTCACTGCCCACGAGCAATTAGCTCCACTTGAGCTTCCAGAGTATGACGAATCAGGTGTACGTCGCAAAGGTGCTCTTAAGAACAAGGTTCGCAATCGAATCTCACGCGCAATGGCAACTGCGGCTCCAAAGGCAACAGAGTCAGAGCTAAAAGAGATTGGCCACGATCACCACTAGTAGTTGTCGCTACTAGCGTCTTTGAACTAGCGCAACGCCCAAGGCAGTGGCTGCAATTCCCACAACGCCTTGGGCGTTGAGCTTTTCCCCAAATAGCACAAATGCTTCTAGCGCAGTCATGGCAGGAACTAAATAGAGCAAACTCGAGACTCGCGCGGCGCTACCGTGGCGCAGCATCCATAGCAATATCAATATTGCGATAACAGAGGTAACCAGAACTGCCCAGGCCATGGAGACAATGGTGGTGGTGTTCCAAACCATCATTGTCTCCCCTCTTGCAAAAGAGAGAGCGAAAAATAAAGCTCCAGCGCTCATAAATTGATAGGTGGTTCCTGCCAAGAGGGGAACTGTATGACCAATTTTCTTCTGAGCAACAGTAGTGCTGGTGCTTCCTAATAACGCTGCCACCAGAAGCAAGAAATTGGCAACTGTAAGTTCGCCCGCCTTGGCAAAGGAAGGTTCGACAACCAGGATTACCCCTAAGAACCCAATGATGAGCCCTGCACCTTGTACTATCGATAACTTCTCCTGCAATACATACATGGCGATGATCGACACCAATAGCGGTTGCAGGCTGGTAATGACAGATGCGATTCCCGCCGGCGCTCCTAAACTTTCCGCCTGCCAGACTCCCCCGAGATAGATAAAGTGCATGGCCACTCCGATAGCGACGCTAATTGCAATTTCTCGACCTGAGAGGCGAAGGCTCTCTCCCGAAATCTTGGTAATGAGCGCCATTACTAAGGCAGCGATAATAAGGCGAAGCGCTAGAAAGTAGATGACATCGGTCTGCGGAAAGACGTACTTGGCAACGATAAAACCCGATGACCAAATCAGTACAAAGAACCAAGGAGCAAGAAGTTCTAAGCGCTTCAAAGGCTGCTGTCCAGATCAGAGAACTGGGTAGAAACTCTTAGTGCGTGCTCTTCAGCGGCTTTTCATATTCGGTAACAAATCCAATGATGCTGACCATCAACGCACCAACGCCAATGAGCACCAACCACCAACCGATGATGAGTCCGAGGCCAGTAGTCATTATGGCGAGAGCAACCGGCAACGGCCACCAAGAATGAGGGCTATAAAAGCCGAGTTCGCCGGCATCGTCCGCGATTTCTGCTTCCAGATTATCCGATGGGATATCAAAACCGATGCGACGTTGAGTAAACCAGAGGTAAAAACCGACCATACCTGCAAGACATGCCGCCAAAATCATTCCGGTAATACCTACAGCTTCACCACCTACATAGGTGTAGATAACTGACATTACGACATAGAAGATGGAGAGAAATCCAAAGAGCTTCCAGTTAGCTTTCATTCTTCTATCTCCTTAGTGGCCTTCAGTCTTAATGTGCGGATGATGGAGATCAAATGCGGGACGCTCAGAACGGATACGTGGCATTGATAAGAAGTTGTGACGTGGTGGAGGGCAGCTTGTAGCCCACTCCAAGGAAGCACCATAGCCCCAAGGATCATCGACTGTAACCTTTGGAGTCTTAAATGAAATATAGACATTGATAAAGAATGGAATCATCGACAATGCAAGGAGCGCCGAACCAACGGTAGAGACTTCATTCATAAAGGTGAAGCCGTCGCTCGCCAAATAATCTGCATATCGACGTGGGAAGCCCTTAATTCCAAGCCAATGCTGAATTAAGAATGTTGTATGGAAACCGAAGAAGAGGGTCCAGAAGTGAATCTTTCCAAGGCGTTCATTCAGCATATGGCCCGTGAACTTTGGCCACCAGAA
>CAZMBG010000132.1:0-2705 GCA_964564615.1 uncultured Candidatus Planktophila sp. | reverse complement strand
TCAGGTTACTTAAAATTAAATTCTTTTATTAAAGAATTTCCAGATCGTTTTGTGCAATGCGGTATAGCAGAAGCCAACATGATTGGTATTGCTGCAGGTTTAACCATTGGTGGTAAAATACCATTTGCTACAACGTTTGCCAACTTTGCTACATCTCGTGTTTATGATCAAATTAGACAATCCGTTGCCTATTCTGATAAAAATGTAAAAATTGCCGCTTCGCATGCAGGTTTGACCTTGGGCGAAGATGGCGCTACCCACCAAGTATTAGAAGATATCGGAATGATGAAAATGTTGCCTGGTATGACAGTGGTGGTGCCTTGCGATTATAATCAAACAAAAGCTGCAACAATGGCTATAGCAGAGCATCACGGCCCTGCATACTTGCGTTTTGGTCGACCAAAATGGCCAAATTTTACCGCTCCAGATCAACAATTTGAAATTGGTAAAGCACAAATATTAGCAACGGGTAAAGATGTTACCATTTTTGCTTGCGGCCATTTAGTATGGATTGCTGTAGAAGCAGCAAGAATTTTGGAAGAAAAAGGTATTTCTGTAGAATTAATAAATATACACACTATAAAACCATTAGATGAAGCAGCAGTTATAGCATCCATAGCTAAAACAGGTTGCATGGTTACTGCCGAAGAACACCAAATAAATGGTGGTTTAGGGGATAGTGTTGCCAATGTAGCTGCTCGCCACATGCCAGTTCCTCACGAATATGTAGCCGTTATGGATACTTTTGGTGAGAGCGGAACGCCAAAGCAATTACTTGAAAAATATGGCTTAAACAAAGAAGCAATCGTAGCTGCTGCTGAAAAAGCAATAGCTAGAAAAAAATAATTACTTTCTTAGTTCCACAATTTTAATTTCATTGGGTGCAATTTCTAATTGCTCCAATGAAATTTCTTTTTCGGCCAATAGGTCCCATCCTTTTGTATAGCCTTTTAAGCGTTCTTCGAGTTGTTGCTTATTCAAAGACGCTTTTTCTTTACCGCTATTCACACTTACAAGAATACAACTTGTATCGGTATATCTGCAAAAAGTATAAGTGCTTCCATTGGGAACAAATTGCATAAGTTTTCCGTTTATTAAAGCCGGTTTGTTTTTTCTTATAGCGATTAATTTCTTGGTGAATTGGAAGGCTTGTTCCTCCTCTGGGGTTCTTCCTGCCGCTATAAATTTATTTACCGGATCTTTAGGCCAGCCCCCTTTAAAATCTTTTCTTACCAATCCGTCGTTTCTTCGAGGGACATTGTTTTTTGCTAATAATTCACCTGCCTGATACAGAGATGGAATGCCGCGAAGCGTAAATAGCAATCCCATACCTATTTTCCATTTATCATAGTCTTTACCAACCAAAGAATAGAATCGGTCTAAATCGTGATTTTCTATAAAGGTTAGATTTTTAGTTGCTTGGTGGTATAAGAAATCATGCGTAAGGGTATTGTATAACTTTGCTAATCCACCATTCCAATTGGTTTCGCTTTGAAGCGCTTCGAGAATAGAAAAATAAACTTGAAAATCAATGGCACCACTCAAATTACTTGTTGGTGCATTTTTTAAGTTGTTTTTTTCTGTGAAATAGGCCATGTTTAAAACTCCAGCCGATTCCCAAATTTCACCAGCTGACCAAAAATTAGGATATTCTTTTCTGATATAGGCCATGCATTTATTCATAAATTCAACATCATTGTAGGAATACGTATCAATTCTGAAGCCATCAATTTTAGCGTAGTTGATCCACCATAAATAACTTTGCATTAAATATTTTGCTACTCTCGGATTGCGTTCATTCATGTCTGGCATAGCATTGTCAAACCAGCCATCTACCATTTGTTTCTTATCATAGTTACTTGCATACGGATCGAAATGGGTAGTAGCTCTATAGTTGGTTCTTGTAAAAGTCGGCCACTGATTGACCCATGATTTTTCGGGCATATCGTGCATCATCCAATGCTCGCTTCCAATATGATTGGGTACTAAATCCATAACCAATTTCATGCCTTTGTTATGTAGTTGCGTACTCAATTCTTTATACAAAGCATTGGAGCCCAATCTTGGATCGGTTACATAATGATCGGTAAGTGCATAGCCATGATAACTCGTATTTTTTTGATCATTAATTAAAGTAGGATTGAGCCAAAGTGCTGTAACCCCTAATTCATTAAAATAAGCTAAGTGGTTGATGATACCTTGAAGATCGCCGCCATGTCTTGCGGAGGCACTATCTCTATTGCAATAGGCTTCTTTAAGGCCCGCCACAATATCGTTAGTGGTGTCCCCATTAGAAAATCGATCTGGAAACACGAGATAAACAATGTCTTTTTCGCTAATTGTATTTATTTTGTTTTCTAAGTGCTCAAAGATATAGGTAAAGCTTTTCTTAGCACCTTCTTTATTGCTAAGTGTAAAGACGGCTTTCTTGCCTTGAAACTGTTGCAATAATAGATTGATAAATAAGAAATTTTTATTTTCTACCGTTTCTATAGATTCAATTTTAATTTGTTTGCTACTAATCGATACGTTGTTGAAGTTGCCAATATCTTTTGCATGCACACATAATTGTAAATGCGGATCATGTAAGTTATTCCACCAATTTGGCGGATCTACTCTCAAAGTATCTTGTGCATATAAAAAAAGAGATAGTAAGCAGATCATTAAAATTAAAATTGCCTATTTCATGGGTGTTATTAATCCTG
>CAZMBG010000131.1:0-2719 GCA_964564615.1 uncultured Candidatus Planktophila sp. | reverse complement strand
TTTGATGGCATCGGGCCGCGATGCATTAACAACAAGTAACGCTTTTCGGATTGTCATGCTGGACCCTGTTCGATTGCACGAGTGAGGGCTTCGATAGAGATCTCTGGTGCACCACGACGGAGCCATAAGAAGTATTCGACATTACCGGCAGGACCAGGGAGTGGAGATGCTGTAATGCCCATTGTTCCCAAGCCGACATCATAAGCGCTTTGCGCAACATCAAGGACCGCAGCTTTACGAAGTTCTGGATCTCGAACAACACCACCAGCGCCAAGCTTCTCTCTACCAACTTCAAATTGTGGTTTCACCATAAGTAAGAAATCAGCATCGGAGCGTGACACTGCGGCTAGCGCTGGAAGAACTAACGAAAGTGAGATGAAAGATAAATCCGCTACGACAAGTGCAACTTCATCCCCGACTTGATCGCCTGTGAGATGGCGAATATTTGTACGATCGAGAACGGTAACGCGAGGATCTTGGCGAAGCTCCCAGGCCAACTGTCCGTATCCGACATCAACGGCTATAACTCGAGCTGCACCGGCGCGCAGAAGAACGTCGGTGAATCCGCCCGTAGAAGCGCCGGCATCGAGGCAGACCTTTCCGGCCACACTGACATCTGAGAAGACTTCGAGCGCCCCCGCCAATTTATGGCCTCCCCGTGAAACGAAATCATCGCGCTTTCCTTGCACAACGATTGATGTTTCGGCATCGACTTGAGTGGCTGGCTTTGTGGCAGGAATTCCATTTACCAATACCGAACGTGACTCGATTAAATCAGCGGCTTGCTCGCGCGATCGGGCTAATTCGCGGCGAACGAGTTCGGCATCGAGTCGAGTCTTCATCTAATGTAGGTTCAATAACTTCTAGAGATTGTCGATTGAACGGAGAGAGGTCTCAAGTTTTTGATGCAGGGCGGCAAAGCGCACTGCGTGTTCTGCAAGATTGGAGGCATCAATCTCAGATAGTTCAGTGCGAACTTCATCTACCAGCGTTTCACCGGAGATGTCAGAAGTGGTGGGAGTCTCAAGATTGGAATCACTCATTTAACGCTCTGCTTTCTGTGCGGCGGTTGCTTTCTTACTGGACTTCAAGGGCTTCTTGGGTGTTGAAACCCTCTTTCTGCTTGCAGGTTTTATCTGTGCTGCTGCCTCAAGTTTAGCTACGCGATCAGCTAATTTTTCGTATTCATCGCGTTTGATAAAGCCCATTCGAAGAACTGCCTCTTCAACCTCTTCATGTACGCGTACTTTGATATTTTCCGCGCTTTCTCGCGCCCACTCGTTGAGAGTAGCTGCCACCTCTGAAGCCGAACTTCCTCCCTCGGAGAGCTCATCGAGATGGATGCGTAACTTCTTGAGAAGCTCAATCGGAGTTTTCTTCGCCATAGCCTTAGCCTATCTCAGCGGCAAAGTTGAGGCGAAATTTAGAGCAGCGTAGTGGTGATCATAATTTGGAGATCGTTCGGGCCTCTATCTGCCATCGACTCGCCAAACCTTGCGGACCTTGCCAAAATCGTCGCCTCACCGAACCTTCGACTTCAACCCATTCTCCCCCGTGAAGCGACAGCGCCACTCTGCGATTCTTTCCGCTCCAGGCAGCAACATCAAGGGTGTCAACGCCATCGCGACCTTCTCGTGTAATGATGATTCGAAACTCTACGACGATATCTCCGCTCGGTAACTCTTTCTCAGTTGCTGGCGCTGACACTCGTCCTCGCAATAGGCAATCATTGAGTGAGAAATCTTCTTCGGTGTCGATGGTGGTAGCCATAATTTTCCTCTCATATATGAAGAGAGAAATAGTGAACTAATGCGAACTTAGTGAGATTTAGAAATACACGTGCTGTGAATAAAAAGTAAGTGTGGTTTAAACTCGAGCCGCCGCGTCGGTAACCTCATCAATATCAATTTCAGCACACTTTGCAAACCATTCACGCGCTTCATTTTCGCGTCCTGCTGCAAGAAGAGCATCGGCGTAGGCGTAGCGGAGTCGAACTGCCCAATCTTCGCTCTCGTTATTGAGCTCTTTACATTGCAAAGTAACGACGGCAGCGTTCATCTCTCCGAGATCTCGACGTGCGCCTGCGGCAACTATTCGCATCTCGATCTCTTCTGCTTTTCCTAATCGGCGAACTTCGTCAGAACCCGCAATTTTCAGAGCCTTAAGAGGATTACCCAACCCTCTTTCGCAATCAGCCATTACCGGCCACATTGAGACATCGCCTGAGATTCGATGTGCAGCGCGCAACTCTTTTAGCGCAACGTCATAATGTCCGGCGCGATACGCTGCATAACCACACGTCTCGCGCACAACAGCAAGTCTGCCAGCGTGGTAAGCCGCAGCAAAGGCGTGCTGATATGAGAGTTCTACATCAGAATCCATATAGAGATTAACGCATGCCATATGTCGCGCTACAACCTTTGCATTTTCAGCGGAGAGACTTAGTAACTCTGCGCGAACGCTCTTCTCTAACTCTTCACCAGTAATCGCTTCTGGAATTTCTGGTTCAAAGATTCGTGGACGTAGGCGAGATCGATCTCTATCTACTGGTGCTGGTCGAAAACCGCGCGGATCACTGATATCTCTGCCGCGTGAAACGCTGCGTGGTGCGCCAGCTCGATCAGAGCGACCGCCACGTGCCTCACGACGTTCCTCACCAATGCGGCCATCTCGACGTGGTGGACGGGAAGATGAACGTCGCTCTCCACCGGGACGGTCA
>CAZMBG010000130.1:0-2736 GCA_964564615.1 uncultured Candidatus Planktophila sp. | reverse complement strand
TAGATCTACGTGTTATCCACCGTGGTGTCGGTGCAATTACCAAGAGCGATATCACCTTGGCATCTGCGTCAACTGCAGTCGTGATCGGCTTTAATGTTAAGCCAGAGCCACAGACAGCAATCTTTGCCGATCAAGAAGGCGTCGAAGTTCGTTTCTACTCAGTTATCTACAATGCGATTGAAGAAATTGAGAAGTCACTCAAGGGTCTACTCAAGCCAATCTTCGAAGAAGTTGTCTTGGGTAACGCTGAAGTTCGCGATCTCTTTAAGTCATCAAAGGTCGGAACCATCGCTGGTTCTATGGTTCAAGACGGAATCATTCGTCGCAATGCAAAGGCCCGAGTCTTGCGCGGGGGAGAAGTTCTGGCAGATAACCTCACCATTGACTCACTCAAGCGATTCAAAGATGACGCAACTGAAGTCCGAGAAGGATTTGAGTGCGGTATCGGCGTAGGCAAGGGTGTTGATTTGCAGGTCGGAGACATTATTCAAGTCTTTGAAATGCAGGAGAAAAAGCGCGATATCTAATGGGACAGTCACATCGCAGCCATAAGGTTGCCGATCGCATCAAAGTAGTAGTTGCGCAAATGCTTGAGACGCGGATTAAAGATCCGCGTCTCGGCTTTGTCACTATTACCGATGCACGTGTTACCGGCGATCTTCAGCACGCCTCGATTTTCTACACTGTCTTAGGCGGAGTCGAAGAACGTGCATCTACTGCTGCCGCATTGGAATCAGCGAAGGGCGTCCTTCGCAGCGCTGTCGGCAAAGATCTCGGAACTCGCATTACTCCTACTCTCGAGTTTTTTGCAGATGCGCTACCTGAAGAAGCTGCGGCGATGGAATCTCTACTCAATAAAGTGCACGAGCTTGATGCACAAGTGGCCAAGGTCCGCGAAGGCGCAAAACCAGTTGTAGAAGATCCATATAAGAAACCACGTATCGAAGAAGAGTAAATGAGCGACGGCTTTCTTGTAGTCGATAAAGAACCTGGAATGACCAGCCACGATGTGGTTGCGATTGCTCGAAAAGCGCTTGGCACCCGCAAGGTAGGCCACGCAGGCACGCTCGATCCAATGGCAACCGGTGTTCTGGTGCTTGGATTTAATAACGGTACCCGCTTACTTCAATACATTACTGATGGCGAAAAGAGTTACACCGCCACTATCGTTTTGGGAGCCAGCACCACAACCGATGATCACGAAGGCGAAATCCTCACCACAGTCGATGCCACACACATTTCAGATGAAGAAATTGAGGCAGGTTTGCGGGCTATGGTGGGAGAGATTATGCAGCGACCTACTAAAGTTTCGGCGATTAAAGTCGGTGGAAAGCGCGCCTACGATTTAGCTCGCCAAGGTGAAGAGTTTGAGCTACCAGCTCGCCCAGTAAAAATTTCGGAACTTCGGATTAAAGAGATCCAGAGAAATGATTCAGGAGTTTCTGTAGATATCGAAGTGACCTGTTCTGCCGGAACATACATTCGCGCAATTGCTAGAGATCTAGGTGAAACTCTAGGTGTAGGAGGACACCTCAACAAGCTTCGTCGAACTCGGGTAGCTGGCTTTACCTTAGATAGATCAATAGATATCGCTCAATTAAAATCTGGTTCATTTTCTCCGCTCGAACTCGTAGATGTTGCTCAAGCCACATTTCCAATGCGTACCGTGAATGAATCCGAAGTTACAGAATTGGGTTTCGGTCGGAGTATTTCACCATCTGATTCGACGGCAATCACGGCAGCCATATCGCAAGAGAAGCAACTTATTGCGCTGGTAGAGAATCGAGCTGGCTTTGCCAAGCCGATTGCAGTCTTTGCAGCAGCGAAATAGGTGAGGCAGAATATGAATATGAGTGAAACCGCGGTCGTAGTCATAGGTGTCTTCGATGGCGTACATAAAGGCCATCAGGCGCTTCTCAATCGCGCCAAAGAAATTGCTGATGGTCGAGCTATTGTTGCTCTTACCTTCGATCCTCATCCGCGAGCGGTATTTGCACCCGATTCAGTTCCACCCATGCTGACAACTTTGGCAGATAGAGTTGAATTATTGAAGATACATAACGCCGATCAAGTGGCGGTAATGAAGTTCAATGAGAAATTTGCGGCAATGTCACCGGATGACTTTGTTGAAAGTGTTTTAGTCTCACAACTTAAAGCAAGTACAGTTATTGTCGGAAAGAACTTTACTTATGGCGCACAAGCAGCCGGAAATGTAGATTCACTCATTAAATCTGGAATTGCCCATAATTTTACAGTTGAGGTTTTAGAACTTACCGGTCAAGATGGTGCTATTTCTTCATCGAGAATCCGCAATCTTGTACTCGAAGGAAAAGTTGAAGAGGCGCGTGCGCTCTTATCTCGTCCTCATCGCCTAGACGGAGTCGTTGTTCACGGAGACCATCGTGGACGCGCTATTGGTTACCCAACAGCAAATCTTGGAAAGATAGAAGGCCAAACTATTCCGGCAGATGGCATCTATGCCGGGTGGTTAACCGTCGGAATAAACTTTTGGCCAGCCGCCATCTCTATCGGAACCAATCCAACGTTTGACGGTGATCGTGGCCGACAAGTTGAAGCGTATGCCTTAGATCAAGAAGGTCTCGATCTTTATGGCAAGGCGGCATCTATCGAATTCGGATGGTTCTTGCGCCCTACACTTAAATTTGACTCGCTTGATGAGCTACTTGTACAAATGAAGAAAGACTGTGATGAAGCACGGCGCCTCACCGAAGAATA
>CAZMBG010000129.1:0-2736 GCA_964564615.1 uncultured Candidatus Planktophila sp. | reverse complement strand
ATCCACCCTGGTCGACAGGTACTGGAGAGCTTCCTTTTTCTGGTTGTGATTTAAAGAGGAAGAATTCGATTTCCGGATGGGTATAACAGGTGTAACCCATCTGCGCCGCTTTCGCTAAGGTGCGACGTAAAACATTGCGCGGATCTGCAGGGGACGCATCTCCACTTGGCAGAGTGATATCGCAGAACATACGTGCCGCACCAGGAGCTTCAGTGCGCCACGGCAAGATAGAGAATGTTGAAGGGTCTGGCTTTGCCAACATATCGGATTCAAATTGACGAGCAAAACCTTCGATAGCGGAACCATCGAAACCAATACCCTCTTCAAAGGCCGCTTCTAACTCTGCAGGTGCAATCGCAACTGATTTGAGCGTGCCCAAGACATCGGTAAACCAGAGGCGAACAAATCGAATATCGCGCTCTTCAATGGTGCGAAGAACGAAAGCCTCTTGTTTGCTCATCTGATCGTCATTGCGATGTGGGGACATAGCCCACATCCTGCCAAAGCTCTGTTACGGGCAGGTTACATTAAAGCTCGCGCCAGCGAGAGGTCATCGGCAAACGCCGGTCTTTACCGAAGGCGCGCTTGGAGACTTTTGTTCCTGGCGGATATTGGCGACGCTTGTACTCGGCCTTATCTACCATCGAAATCACGCGACGTACTAGCGCTGGATCAAAGCCCATGGCAACTAGCGCATCAAATCCGTGATCCTCATCGACATATTGCTTAAGAACGGCATCGAGAACTTCATACTCCGGCAGCGAATCGGAATCCTTCTGATCTGGTCGCAACTCAGCCGAAGGTGCTTTCTCAATCGAATGCACGGGGATTGGTGGGACTTCGCCAGCCGCGATAGCTACCTGATTGCGCCACTTTGCCAGCGCCCACACATCTACTTTGTAAATATCTTTAATGGGCGCATAACCACCAACAGCATCGCCATAGAGAGTGGAGTATCCGCAGGCAAGCTCAGATTTATTTCCAGTGGCAAGAACTAGATGGCCATCTTGATTAGAGAGCGCCATCAAAGTTGTTCCGCGCACTCGAGCTTGTAGATTCTCTTCAGCGAGCCCCGTGAGTTCCATCTCGCCCATATAGGCATCGACCATCTTTTCAATCCGAATTAACTGTGCCCCTAAACCAGTATTGCGGGCCAGCTCTTCGGCATCTTCAATGCTGTGGCCTGATGAATATTTACTTGGCATTAAAACGCCATGCACTCGTTCCGGACCTAACGCATCAACAGCTAGGGCAGCAACCAGCGCCGAATCAATGCCACCGGAGAGCCCAATTAAGACTGACGAAAATCCATTCTTAGTGACATAGTCGCGGATACCAACAACAATGGCGTTCCAGATCTCTTCTTCATCGCAAAGTCGATCTGCAATAGGGGCGTTGGAGTTCGATGTAAAAGCAATCGCATCTTCCGAAATGACTAGGTCGGGTTGTGAGGTAGCGAGCGCACAATCGATATCAACAATCGCCATTCCATCTTCAAACTGTGGTAATCGGGTAATGACCTCACCTGTTGCTGTCACCGCGATGCTATCGCCATCGAAGACTAAATCGTCTTGGCCACCTGTCATATTTACATAGACCAAAGGCGCTGCTGCCTCGCGGGCACGTTTCTGCACTAACGCCAAACGGATATCATCTTTATTGCGCTCATAGGGCGAACCGTTCGGAACCAGAATGAGTCCAGGGGTGCGGGCAGCTAAGGTCGAGGAAATGCCGCCATCGATCCAAAGATCTTCGCAGATTGCAACTCCAACATCTACGCCATGGATTCGCACCACCAAAGTTGAATCGCCAGCGACAAAGTTACGGTACTCATCGAAGACACCGTAATTGGGAAGATGGCACTTGGTATATGTAGTAACAACTTCGCCACCGTAAATGACTGCCACCCGATTTTGCGGTGCTCCATTGTGATGGTCGAGGTAGCCCACGATGGAGACCATCTCCTTAGGTAACTCTTCTGCCAATACGGTAATCGCTGCGCGACTCGCCTTTTGAAATGATGGTCGAAGCGCCAAGTCTTCCACTGGATATCCCGTTAAGACCATCTCTGGAAAGAGCGCAATATGCGCGCCATTAGCGGCAGCTAATTGAGCAAAGCCCAAGATGACGGCAGCATTACCTTCGAGGTCTCCCACCGTGGGATTGATCTGCGCCAGCGCCACTTTCACAGTTCAAGAGTACGGCGTATTCTTATCCCAACGTTACGGAGACCCACGCGGCTTCGAGATCGGATTTCATCATGACCACAACCACCCTCTATGGCGGTGCCGCACATCGGCGCGTCACAATTGTCGACCTCAAAGCTGCAAAAGAACGCGGCGAGAAATGGGCAATGCTCACCTCTTATGAGCAGATGACCGCATCCATCTTCGACGAAGCTGGCATTCCTGTCCTCTTGGTCGGAGATAGCGCTGGCAATAATTTCTTGGGTGAGGAGAACACCATCCCTGTTACCGTGGACGAGTTGATTCCACTCACTCGCGCTGTAGTGCGGGCATCACATCGCGCCCTCGTTGTCGCCGATCTCCCCTTTGGTTCATATGAAGCATCGCCAGAGTTGGCGCTCGCTACATCGACCCGATTCTTTAAAGAAGCGGGCGCTATGGCGGTTAAGTTAGAGGGTGCACATATAGCAACAGTTGAGAAGTTAGTTGCATCAGGCATTCCGGTTATGGGCCACCTCGGTCTGACACCTCAATCCATGCACCAACTCGG
>CAZMBG010000128.1:0-2782 GCA_964564615.1 uncultured Candidatus Planktophila sp. | reverse complement strand
GATCGTGTGGAACTACTGGGATTGGTCATACTAAGAGCGTAAAAACTCTTAGAACCTAACTAGTTCGAAAGAAAGGGGCTCGTAGGCTTTTTAGCCTGCGGGCCCCTTTCCTGTATAGTCAGGCTTCTTAAAGCCGCGATTTTCAGGCCAAAAAAGAGTGAAAGGTAGCCCCATTACATGGTTGCGTACATCTTCCGTCGCTTAGGGATTTTGGGGGTCATCCTCTTTGGATCGAGCTTCATTCTCTACAACCTGGCAGCTATCTCAGGAGATCCACTCGCCGATCTTCGCACCAGCACCGATCCCAACCGTGACTTCCTGATTGCTGAACGCACCCGTGCGCTTCAGCTCGATGTTCCACCTCCAGTGCGTTACTTCATCTGGTTGCGTGGAGTCTTCGGAATTTTTGTCGGAAATATTAACTTTGGACAGACTCGTGCTGGTTCAACCGTACTTGAAGAACTCGCACAAGCGATTCCAGTAACAATTCGCCTCGTTCTTGCCGCAACCATCATTGCAATTATTCTCGGTATCTCCATCGGAATCATCACAGCGCTTCGCCAATATAGCCGATTCGATTACTCGCTTACATTTGTCTCTTTCCTCATGCTTTCACTCCCAATCTTCTGGGTAGCGGTTTTGCTCAAGGAATATCTTGCAATCTCCTTTAATAACTTCCTCGCCAATCCAGAAGTGCCGATTAAATTCTTAATTGGCGCATCGCTCTTCAGCGCAGTCTTCTGGGCCTCCTTGCTCAGTAAAGAGCGGGCAAAGTTCTGGAAAATTTTTGGAATCGTATTTGTTGGTACCGCAGCCATTATCAAGGTAATGGAACTTGCCAACTGGTTCCTCAATCCTCGGCTTGGCCTCGTCTTGGTCACAGCTGCATCGGTTGGAATTGCCTTCGGTGTCACCCAACTTTCAGTTGGCATCTCCAATCGAGCTGCCCTCAAGGCATCACTGGTAATCCCTGTTGCTGCACTTGTTACTTACTACCCAGTCAACTGGGTCTTTAACAATGTCAGCATGAACCTCTGGGTATTGCTCGGCCTCTTGGCTATTTCATTGGCGATCGCCTATATCTCTGCCATTAAATTCTCAAAGATTGACCGGGGTCCAATTATCCGAACCACCATGATTACAGCTTTCTTGAGCTCACTCATTATGTTGGCCGATAAATTTATGCGCACCTGGAAGCCATATTCAGAGACAGATGCCATTAACTATCGCCCTGTACCAACTATTGGCCAGCACAATGACTTACTCGATACCAGTGATTTCTGGATTCGTAACCTCGATCTCCTCGTGCACCTTTTCCTTCCAACGATTGCACTGACGCTGATTTCTTTCGCGGGTTATATCCGCTTTTCGCGCGGTACCTTGCTGGAAGTACTCAACCAGGATTACATCCGCACCGCGCGCGCTAAGGGCCTGACTGAACGTACCGTCATTATGCGCCACGCTTTCCGTAACACCTTGATTCCGCTCACCACCATCATCGTGGTGGATTTTGCTGGAATTCTTGGAGGCGCTTTGATTACTGAGAGCGTATTCGGTTGGTCTGGAATGGGAACTCTCTTCCGCCGCGGAATCTTTGAGCAAGATCTCAATCTCTTAATGGGAGTCTTCTTTGTGACGGCGACGCTTTCAGTTCTCGCCAACCTCATCGCAGACCTCTTGTACTCAGCCTTAGACCCACGTATTCGCGTAGGAAGTGGTAAGTAAATGTTCGGACGTAAGAAGAAGAACGATGTTGCTCTAACAACAACATCAGGTGAAAATGCAATCTCCAATAAGGAGACCGAAGGTTTAAGCCAAGGCGAAATTGTTCGCCGCCGCTTCTTCCGCCACAAGGCAGCGATGATTTCGCTCTTCACCATCACCTTTATCGTCATCGGCGTATTTACTGCACTCGATTGGCGCTTCCTAGGAAAGTGGCATGTCAATGGCTGGTGGAAGTGGAGTACCGAAGATCTTCCTGAACTCGCATACGGTGGAGCTTGTGGTGACACAGTCGGTTGCCCAACATCTTCCTTCTGGCCAACCTTCTTAGGTGGCAACGGCTTCCATATTGGCGATCACCCATTCGGCCAGGACGATATCGGTCGTGATTACTTTGCCTTGGTTATGAAGGGCACACAGCGCTCTCTCACCGTTATGTTCATTATCGGTCTCATCGCAGGCACAATCGGAACCGTTGTTGGTGCAATCTCTGGTTTCTATCGCGGCAAAGTTGATGCCATCTTGATGCGTTTTACCGACTTCATCATCACAATCCCTGCTTTGATTATTGGTTCCGTCATCGGCTACCACTTTGGAAATCTCGGTGCCACCTTCCTCGCCTTCTATCTCGGAATCTTCGGTTGGACCGGACTTTCTCGTTTGGTGCGCGGTGACTTCTTAACACTCCGCGAACGTGAATTCGTCGATGCTGCTCGCGTTGCCGGCGCATCTAATCGCCGCATTATCTTCAAGCATATTCTCCCTAACGCAGTAGGCGTCATCATCGTTTCAGTTACCTTGATGATGTCAGGTGCAATCTTGCTTGAGACCGCATTGAGCTATCTTGGATTTGGCGTTATCGAACCCGATGTATCGCTCGGGTTATTGATCAGTAAATACCAAGATTCATTTACCACTCGCCCATGGCTCTTCTGGTATCCAGGTCTATTCATCATCTCAATTGCACTCAGCATCAACTTTATTGGAGATGGATTGCGTGATGCCTTCGACCCTCGTCAGCGTCGTCGCATTACCAAGAAAGAGCGTGCTGAAGCTCGCG
>CAZMBG010000127.1:0-2846 GCA_964564615.1 uncultured Candidatus Planktophila sp. | reverse complement strand
GCAATGTCATCGATGTCTACAACATGGGTTGGAAGCAATATTTAGTCCAACGGGAAGCCGATGAACACCGTCGCAAGAAGGAACGCGCAAATGCCGAGAAGAAGGCAGAAATTTTGCAGAAGCAGGGCGAGAAGATGCGCGCGAAAGCTTCAAAGGCAACTGCCGCTCAAGGAATGTTAAAGCGCGCCGAGAAGTTACGCTCTAATCTGGAAGATGTTCGCGTTGCCGATAAAGTGGCGAAACTCCGCTTTCCTACCCCTGCACCTTGTGGAAAGACTCCGCTATCTGGTGAGGAGCTCTCGAAGAGCTACGGATCTCTGGAAGTATTTACCGATGTCTCCTGCGTTATCGACAAAGGCAGTCGCGTTGTCATACTCGGACTCAATGGCGCTGGCAAAACTACACTGCTCCGTATTCTCGCTGGCGAACTTGAGACTGATACCGGAAAAGTTGAACCAGGACACGGACTCAAAATTGGCTATTACGCCCAGGAGCACGAGTCGCTCGATTTTGAACGCACAATTCTGGAAAACATGTTGTCGGCAACTCCCAATATCCGCGAACCTGAAGCGCGCAACGTGCTTGGCTCTTTCCTCTTTGCCGGTGACGATGTGCATAAGCCGGTAAAAGTTTTATCTGGTGGAGAACGCACTCGTCTCGCCCTTGCCACCATTGTTGTCAGCGGTGCCAATGTTCTCTTGCTCGATGAACCAACCAACAACCTCGACCCTGCCTCGCGTGAAGAAATTCTTGGTGCGCTCGCCGAATATCAAGGTTCGGTTGTTCTTGTCTCTCACGATGAGGGCGCTGTCCAAGCGCTCAAGCCAGATCGGGTTATTTTGCTGCCCGATGGCGATGAAGATATCTGGAAAGAGGAGTATTTCGACTTAGTTTCGATTGACTAAATCAACTTTAGGCGTCGATAGATTCGCGATCGATATCTGCTGTTGCAATAAATTCTTTACGAGGTGCAACTTCAGAGCCCATCAAGAGCTCAAACATCTTCTCTGCCGCTTCCCCATCAGAGACAGTGATACGACGCAAAGTGCGATGATCTGGATCCATAGTTGTTTCGCGAAGCTGGTCTGCATCCATTTCACCGAGACCCTTGTATCGCTGGATTGGCTCCTTCCAGCGCTTACCTTGTTTCGTTAAGTCGGCTGTTACCTTCTTCATCTCATCATCAGAGTAGGTATAGATGTATTGGCCCTTCTTGCCACCGCCGCCCATAACCTCAATCCGATGCAATGGCGGAATTGCAGCAAAGACTCGACCGGAATCCAGCAGTGGGCGCATATATCGATACATCAAAGTCAGCAACAAACAACGGATATGTGCGCCATCGACATCGGCGTCAGACATCAAAATAACGCGTCCATACCGCGCCTCATCAAGCTCAAATGATTTACCTGAACCAGCGCCAATCACCTGAATAATTGATCCGCATTCGCGATCGTCGAGCATCTGTGAGAGCGATGCCTTTTGAACGTTAAGAATCTTTCCGCGGATTGGCAAAATTGCCTGGTACTCAGAGTTGCGCGCTGCTTTAGTTGTACCGAGTGCAGAGTCACCTTCAACGATAAAGAGCTCTGTACGAGTGACATCTTCACTGCGGCAATCAGAAAGCTTGGTAGGAAGCGAAGAGGACTCCAACGCATTCTTGCGACGCTGTAGCTCTTTATGGGTACGGGCGCTAATACGGGTTCGGGAAGCGTTAGCTACCTTTTCCATAATTAATTTGCCGTTTGCCTTATCGATACGACGCGAGGTGGCAAAGAATTCCTTGAGCTTTTCGCTTACTACTGTAGATACGATCTTGGTGGCCGCAGCTGTTCCGAGAACTTCCTTGGTCTGACCTTCAAATTGTGGCTCTGACATACGCACTGTAATTACTGCGGTGAGACCTTCCATGATGTCATCTTTAATAACATCGGCCTCATTCTTCTTCAAAATATTTGCGCCACGCATCGCTTCATTAAATGCTTTTGTGATGGCGCGCTCAAAACCAGTGACGTGAGATCCGCCCTTCGGAGTGGCAATAATGTTGACGAAAGAGCGAATAGTGGAGTCATAACCATTGCCCCACTTCATAGCGATATCAACTTCCATATCGCGTTCGACTTCAGTTGAAACCATGTGGCCTTTATCGTCGAGAACTGGCACTGTCTCTTGATAATGACCGGTGCCGTAAATACGAATTACATCGCCAACTGGCTGATCTGGTTGCAAGAAATCACAGTACTCAGAAATGCCACCTTTATGGTGGAAGGTTTGGGTGGTCTTCTCTTTGGTGCGATTGTCATTTACGGTAAGCGACAATCCAGGAACCAAGAATGAGGTCTGTCGCGCGCGGGCATAGACTTCTTCGATATCAAGCGATGCATCTTTTAAGAAAATCTGGCGGTCGGCCCACCACTTAACTCGAGTACCGGTAATCTTCGAAGAAATTTTGCCAATGACGCGCAGCCCGGATTGCTCTGTAAACTCTGCCTTTGGTCCGTCGCCATCAAAGACACCAGCAGTTCCGCGCTTAAATGACATCCAGTGGATTTTTCCATTGCGATCTACTTCAACGTCGAGTCGTTCGGCGAGCGCATTAACAACTGATGCGCCTACACCGTGCAAACCACCTGATGCTGCATAAGAACCACCGCCAAACTTTCCACCTGCGTGGAGCTTGGTCATCACAACTTCGACGCCGGTAAGCCCAGTCTTAGGTTCTTTATCAACTGGAATGCCACGACCATCATCGTGCACTTCAATCGAACCATCAGCCTCAAGATTGATTTCAATCTTCTTGCAATGACCTGCAAGGGATTCATCGACTGAGTTATCAATAATTTCCC
>CAZMBG010000126.1:0-3160 GCA_964564615.1 uncultured Candidatus Planktophila sp. | reverse complement strand
GATCGACACCAGTTACAGGTACTGCTGCACACCCAGAAACGGCAGCCCGATTGCGAGTTGAAACAAGTAGATATGAGGGGCCTACTGGAATTTTAGGTGTGATAGTTGATGGTTGCATTCGTCGCGGTATCGACGCGATTTCTCTATGGGCCGCTGTGCCCCATTATGCAGGCGCATCTCCCTCTCCAAAAGCCACGCTCGCCCTCATCAATTCATTGGAAGATTTCTTGACGGTGTCTCTTCCGCAAGCTGATTTACCTGAACAATCGCAACTGTGGGTAGAAAACGTAACTAATTTGGTAGCGGAAGATTCAGATTTACAAGAATATATTTCTGGTTTGGAATCAACCTACGATGCAAACGATCTACCGGAAGAATCTGGTGAAGAATTGGCAAGAGAAGTTGAACGATATCTTCGTCGGCAAAATTCTAGCGACTCAGATTCATAGCGCTAAACCTAAGAGTGAATCCATAAATCTACTTAATTGGCCAGGGGTGTCGCCTTCTGCCCCATTCTCAGTTTGCTCGGCCCAATTCAAAATCAGCGCAAGTGCGGTAGCGGTATCAAGATTGTTAGCCATGGCGCTGGCAATCTTGGAGATAATTTCCAATGTGGGAGCGCATTCAATTCGAGAGAGCGCACCTCGAACCTTGGCGACATCACGTGCGGCATCTGCCAATGTACTGTCCAGCCACATAAAGTCACGGTAAAGATTTCGATTGAGCAAAGCCCATCGAATCACCATCGGATCTACGCCACTTTCAATCATCTTCGACACAAAGAGAAGATTGCCTCGCGACTTGCTCATTTTTTCGCCATCGAGTCCAATCATTCCGGCATGTACGTAGTGATTCGCGAAAGGTTGTTGACGAAGAATCGCACCTTGGGCAGCCGACATTTCGTGGTGGGGAAAAATCAAATCGCTTCCACCGCCTTGAATGTCGATTGCAGTTGCATCTTCAGACGAGGGTTGAAGAAAATGAAGTGCGATGGCACAACATTCGATATGCCAACCTGGTCGGCCCTCACCCAAAGGGCTTGGCCAATATGGTTCATTCGGACGACGGCCTCGCCACAGAAGTGCATCAAGTGGATCTTCTTTTCCGGTTCGTTGTGGGTCGCCGCCACGTTCTGCGAAGATCGTTTCCATCTCTGGACGCGAAAGATGTGACCTCTCTCCGAAGTGAGAATCGGCGTGCACTTTAAAATACGTGTCGGTCTCCACTTGATATGTGGCTCCATTTGCTACAAGTTTTTCGATTGCATCAGTAACTAAGGACATTGCTTCAACAACGCCTACAAAATGCTGTGGTGGAAGGATGTGGAGATTGACCATATCAGAGCGAAATAGCTCTATTTGAGAGTGAGCTAAATCTTGCCAATTAACTCCATCACGATTAGCTCGTTCAAGAAGTGGATCGTCGATATCGGTAATGTTTTGAACAAATCTTACTTGGGCGCCGCTGGCGAGAAGGTATCTATTGATGAGATCAAAGTGAAGATATGTGGCTGCGTGGCCTAGATGAGTTGCATCGTAAGGAGTAATTCCACATACATAGATTCGATATAACTCTTTCCTTGCAACGTCCTCAACTTTATTTGTAGCGGTATTAAAGAGTGAAAGCCTAGGAAGTGTGATGACTTCTGGAATGTCAGGACAATCGACGGTAGCCCACGAATTCATAGTGCAACGATAGTGGAATACCATCCCGCAAGTTGCTAGGGTCGCGCCTATGGAAATGAGAAGGTGCGGGAAGAGTGGTCTCACCATCTCCTCCCTGGGTCTAGGCACGATGACATGGGGTCGAGATACCGATGCACATGAGGCTGCCGACCAACTCCGTGCTTTTATCGATGCTGGCGGAAATTTTGTAGATACGGCCGCAAGTTATGGCGATGGTGATGCAGAACGTACTCTTGGTGGCCTGATTGGCACTCTCGTCGATCGCGAGAAGATCGTAGTTGCCAGCAAGGCTGGTGTAGTCATGAAAGACGGCGCACGTTCAATCTCGACTTCTCGTCAATCACTCATCACAGAACTCGAAAAGAGTTTAGCTAGGCTTAATACTGACTATCTTGATCTATGGATGGTTCAAGCCTGGAGCGATGAAACACCACTGGAAGACACTCTATCGGCGCTAGATTTTGCATTTACCTCAGGCAAAGCACGTTATGTGGGCATCTCTAACTTCTCCGGTTGGCAGAGCGCTCAAGCGATCACGATGCAAAAGTCGCATTCAATGAAAGCGCCGATTATTGCTCTTCACAATGAATACTCACTCGTTCAACGTGGCGTGGAAGCAGAAGTAATTCCAGCGGCCGGTTATAACGAGGTGGGATTTATTTCATGGGCTCCCCTCGGACGAGGCGTGCTCACAGGCAAATATCGCAAAGGAATTCCTAGCGATTCGCGAGCAGCAGCCCCACATTTTCAAAAATATATCGAACCTTACTTAACCCAGCAATCAACACGAATTGTGGAGGCAATTTCCGCGGCAGCAGAAGGTCTCGGCTTCGCACCGCTAGAGATAGCGTTAGCGTGGGTGCGCGATCATCCTGGCGTAACATCAACAGTTGTGGGTGCCCGCAATGGTGCTCAATTACGCGGTGTGCTTAAAGCTGAAGAGATTGTTCTTCCTGATGCAATTCGCGAAGTATTGGATGAAGTGTCAGCAGTTCTCTAAGAAATCTGCCATTACACGTACGCCAAATTTCAAACTTTCCACCGGGACTCGCTCATCTACACCATGGAAGAGCGCCATAAAATCTAGATCTGAAGGCAACTTCAATGGGCCGAACCCATAACCTACAATTCCCAGCTCAGAGAGCGCTTTATTATCAGTACCACCACTCATGAGATATGGCACTGGAATTCCTTCCGGATCTTCCTTAAGAATTGAAGCGCACATCTGATCTACAAGTGGGCCAGTAAAATCAACTTCAAGGGCAATATCTCTCGTAATAGTTTCAATCTCAATTTCCGGGCCGATAATGGAGCGTATGGTTTCGTTAAATTCATCTTCAAGGCCCGGCAGGAAGCGTCCATCAACTATCGCTGATGCGCTACCAGGAATCACATTGGCTTTATATCCCGCAACTAGCAGCGTTGGATTGGCTGTATTTTGAAGTGTAGCGCCAATCATTCTTGCGACGGTTGGC
>CAZMBG010000125.1:0-3167 GCA_964564615.1 uncultured Candidatus Planktophila sp. | reverse complement strand
CAATTATTTGTCATAGCTCCACATACGTACAGATGGTTAATCTTTAAACCTGCTAGTACCTCTTCAAAGTTAGTTCCTTCAAAGGTATTTCTAAATGTTTTGCGAATAATTGGTTCGGCCGCGAGTGGCTTAAGTTCGGGAACAATCTGCCAATCGTCAGAATCAATCGGCATTTCCTCATCAGAATGTTGCACCCAGATCACCGGAATATTTCGGCTGCGAGCTTTATCAAGCGCTACGTTGATATTGGCAATGCGTGAATCCCGCTCAAAAGCTTGTGCTACCACGCCGACTTGGACATCAATAACTACGAGTGCTGTCTCGCTTCTTTCGCCTTGTAATGCGCTCATACCCCAAGCGTAAACTAGAGATATGAAGATCTCAGGCAAAGTAGCGCTCGTCACAGGCGCAGGAAGTGGCATGGGCAGAGAATTAACTCTTGAACTCGTACGACTTGGGGCGAGTGTCATTGCTGTAGATATACACCAAGCTACAGTCGAGGAGAGTAAGGCGCTGGCTGGGAGTAAGTCTTCTAAAGTAACTGCAATCACTTTAGATGTCACAGATCGTGCAGCGGTAGCTGCGCTACCTTCTCAAGTTGGCCCAATAGATATATTGATTAACAACGCCGGGATTATTCAACCTTTTGTACCGATCAGTGAACTCAGTCTCGAAGCCGCCGAAAAAGTAATGAACGTAAATTTTTATGGACCATTAGCTCTGATTAAGGCATTCCTTCCGCATCTCATAGCCAGGCCAGAAGCGCATATTCTCAATGTTTCCTCAATGGGTGCGTATGCACCAGTTCCAGGTCAGAGCGTTTATGGCGCCTCAAAGGCAGCCTTAAAGCTCATGACTGAAGGGTTACGTTCTGAGTTAATGGAAACTAACGTGGGCGTAACGGTGGCATTTCCTGGTGCAGTGAATACAAATATCACTACAAATTCTGGAATCGCAATTCCACATGTTGAAGGCGATGCTGCAACTTTCAAATCGTTAGCAGCCGATGCTGCAGCCCGGATTATGGTCGATGCCATTGAAAATAGTCGAGCCAGAGTTACAGTAGGTAAAGACGCAACTATGATGGATCGATTATCTCGTTTTAATCCGGTGTTCGCAGCCAACCTGATTTACAAGCAGATGAAGTCACTATTAAAATAATCAAATGAGCTCAACCGACATTGATAATCAATACGCCAATGAGGCAAAGGCGCGCTGGGGCACAACAGATCAATATCACGAGAGTCAGCGTCGGCTAGCAAAGTACAGCAAAGATGATGTGGCATCGGCGCAACTTGATATGCAAGCAGCAGCAATTTTAATGGCAGAGGCGATGAAGGCCGGACTGCCACCCCATTCAGAATCTGCTCAGGCAGCTGCCGAGGCGCACCGGCTCTCAATTTCACGGTGGTGGTATGAGTGCTCAAAGGAAATGCACAAAGCATTGGGGCAGATGTATGTTGCAGATGTGAGATTTAAAAAGTTTTATGAAGATATTGCACCAGGTCTGGCGCAATATATGTGTGATGCACTCGAAGCTGCGGTTTAAATGACACGAACTATTCGAGTAGAAATGGTCTGCCTCGGAAATATTTGCCGCTCACCCATGGCTGCTGCGCTACTTCACAATAAGGTCGCCGGTATAGCTAATCCACGCATTGTTGTAACGAGTAGCGGAACATCTTCGTGGCACGCTGGAGAAGGAGCTCATCCGCTATCTAAGAAAACCTGGGAATTAGCCGGATATAAGTACGACCATATCTCTTCGCAATTTGATCCCCGTAACTTTGAAAAACTGGATTTAATTTTGGCGATGGATCTCACCAACCGAGCAAATATTCTCAACGCCGCTCGTACTGATGAAGAGCGAGCCAAAGTAGCGATGCTCAGATCCTTTGATCCTGAATTAGCCGATATAGACCCCACCTCTCGTGAGGCAGAGCGGCTCCAGGTGCCCGATCCATGGGGGAATGAGATTGAGGCTTACCACGAGGTCTACCTGATGCTGGAGCGGGCAGTGGATGGTCTGGTGGCACACCTCACTCGATAGGAATTTGCGCTCGCTGAGATGCTCCTGTTACCCTCTATTTACGCAACACAAATGTTGCTTAATTATGGAGGTAGAAGGTGCTCGCTAATTTCCTGATCGGTCTCCGCGAAGGCCTGGAAGCAGCTCTCGTCGTCGGTATTTTGATTGGCTACCTCCACAAAATTGGCCAGAGCGCTAAAACCCGAATCGTATGGTTTGGCGTCTATGCCGCCATCGCCCTCTCTGCTGGGCTTGGCTCTATCTTCACCTTCACCTCATTTCAACTATCTGAGAGCGCGCAAGAGATATTAGCTGGCTGTCTCTCAATTTCAGCGGCGGCCCTCATCACCTGGATGATTTTGTGGTTGGCGCAAAAATCTCGCCACCTCCGCAGCGAACTGGAGAGTGGAGTCGACAAGGCGGTAAACACTGGATCTGCTTCGCTATTTTGGCTCTCATTCCTCGCAGTAGGTCGAGAAGGTATTGAGACAGCTGTCTTCATGTGGAATGCAATTATGAATTCAAATGAAACAACTACGCCAGTCGTAGGCACGTTAGTCGGATTACTGACTGCAGTTGTGGCTGGTTGGGGTCTCTATGTCGGTTCGCTCAAAATCAATATCGGAAAGTTCTTCCGATATAGCGGAGCCGCTCTCGTCGTCGTGGCGGCCGGAATGTTTTCCTATGGAATTCACGATATCCAAGAAGGCGGGTGGATTGGCGGTGCAGAAGACCACGCTTACGATATTTCTGGCGTACTAAATCCAGATGGCATCATCGCATCTCTGCTTAAAGGATCTATCAACTTCTCCACGTCACCAACCAAACTTCAAGCATTATTCTGGGTTCTCTACTTCATTCCAGTCGCATATCTCTTCTATAAGCAATCTGCCAAGAAGAAGTAAATTCAATATGTGAAGCGGGTCCAGGCGGGACCAAGCTCTTCTTTATCCGTATTGATATCCCCATAGATGCGATCGATATCAACAATCTTTCTATGTCGTAAATCGGCAATGACTAAGTTATACCCGCCTTTGGGAACTATGTAATCTCCACTCACAAGAAAGATAAATTCGCTACCGTCTTTATATGGGTAGGGATCAGAGGAATCCCACTGGTTGCTATTAAAGAAGTAGCT
>CAZMBG010000124.1:0-3182 GCA_964564615.1 uncultured Candidatus Planktophila sp. | reverse complement strand
CTACTAACGCAACGTTGCTTAGCGCCACTGGTGTCAATGTCTCCTTTGGTGGTCTTAAGGCGCTTTCAAATGTCTCAATAGACCTTGCGCCGAAGGAAGTTGTCGGCCTCATTGGACCAAATGGCGCTGGTAAGACAACGCTCTTTAATGCAATTACCGGAATTGTGAAACCAGATTCTGGAAAGCTCACACTCAATGGACTCGAACACTCGTGGCCAGCTACCCATCAATTGGCTGAATTAGGTATTGCCCGCACACTTCAAGGCGTCGGCCTCTTTCCCGAACTTACGGTATTAGAGAATGTCATGATCGGCGCTCAGAAATTTGCCAAGAAAGGATTACTTGCAGCTTCGATTGGTTTAGACACAAGCGATGAAAGAGCGCTCGCTGATCGCGCACTTTACGCGCTTGAAAAAGTTTATGCCGGAGGTTTGGCAGATCGTCGCGCCGGCACACTCGCATACCCTGATACCAAACGCGTTGCTATTGCTCGCGCGATTGTCTCCGAACCTAAGATTTTAATGCTCGACGAACCTGCCGGTGGGCTCGGTCCGCAAGATATTGAATGGATGAATGATTTTATTCGTAACATTCATGCTCAGATGTCAGTGATTATTGTCGAACACCACATGGATGTAGTGATGTCGGTGTGCGATCGGCTCTATGTCTTGAACTTTGGCGAAGTCATTGCAAGCGGTAACTCCGAAGATGTACGTCGCAATCCTGCTGTAATCGAGGCATATTTAGGAGCGGAGAAGAAATGACGCTTCAGGTATCAGAGTTAATTGTTGATCACGGAGCAATCCGCGCCATCAATGGCGTTACCTTTACAGTGCAGAAAGGCGAGCTCGCCACGGTTATTGGCTCAAATGGCGCTGGTAAATCAACGCTGCTGCGTACCCTCTCTGGTCTTAAAGGCGCGACTTCTGGATTTGCCACGTGGAATGGCCACGACCTACTTAAAGGAAAAGCTGAACAGCACGTGCGCCATGGAGTCTCGCATGTCTCTGAGGGAAAATCGGTTGTCAGCGAACTCACCGTGGATGAAAATCTCTCACTCGGATCGCTCTGGCGTCGCAATGCAGGTGAGGCGCGAGCAACTCGCAATGAAGTCTTCCAACTCTTTCCTCGTTTAGCAGAGCGCAAGAGCCAGCGGGCAGAAACGCTCTCCGGTGGCGAACGTCAGATGTTAGCTATTGGGCGCGCTCTGATGTCGAAGCCCGAGTTACTTTTACTCGACGAGCCATCTCTTGGCCTAGCTCCACTATTGGTGGAACAAATTTTCCAATCGATCCGCAACATCACCACATCTATGGGACTCACCGTTTTATTGATTGAGCAAAATGCCATGGGAGCGCTCAATATTGCAGATACCGGAATCGTTCTTAATCTCGGAACGGTCGCTACCTCTGGAAGCGCTCAATCTCTCCTTAACGATGCAGCGGTACGCGCTGCCTACTTGGGGTATTAGGAGGCGCAGCGATGTTCCAATTCATTAACACTGTATTGATTGGTCTTACCTCTGGATCAATTTATGCGTTGATGGCAATTGCGATTGTGCTGGTATGGCGCTCGACTCGAGTCGTTAACTTTGCCCAAGCAGGTATGGCACTGGCTTCGGTCTACTTTGGTTATTCGGCCATCTCGTTAACAAATAACTTTTGGGCTGGATTTGCCATCGCCATTATTGGTGGCGCCGCGTTATCGGCCTTTATTGAATTCGCCTTTATGCGGCTCTTGTTGCGCCACACCGATTCCGGCCCGATTGCTGCAGTTGCACCCATCATTGCGACGCTTGGGTTGTTGCAGATCATTCACGCGGGTGTCGTTATTAAATGGGGCGGCGAGGATAAATTAATTACTGCGCCCTTTTCCAATACCGGGTTTACCGTTGGTTCGCATACATTATTTTTCTCACCGATGAAGTTGGCAATCGTGCTTGCGGTCATTCTGCTACTTGCAATTTTTTCGACCATCTTCCAAAAGACCAATCTCGGATTAGCGCTTCGGGCATCAGCATTTGCACCTGAGATTTCTCGACTTGCTGGCGTAAGAGTCGATGCCTTACATACAGTTGGTTGGGCGCTAGCTGGAGCCGCCGGTGGCGTAGCTGGCATGTTGCAAGTGACAAATGGAAATGGATCTTTCTCGCCGGAGTCTCTTGAATTCTCACTCCTCTTAATTTCAGGATTTGTGGCCGCTGTGATCGGCGG
Source organism: uncultured Candidatus Planktophila sp. (assembly GCA_964564615.1). Taxonomy (GTDB): domain Bacteria; phylum Actinomycetota; class Actinomycetes; order Nanopelagicales; family Nanopelagicaceae; genus Planktophila. The sequence continues at coordinate 969 of CAZMBG010000124.1, read as the reverse complement.
CCTAGAAAGCATGGTGGGCGCGGTGACCGGTGGACTCGTGTTGGGTTTTGTCACAGCATTTGTGCTGATGTATATCAGCGACTCACTCTTCTTTATTGCCCCATTTATTCTGTTGCTGATTGTTCTGATTGTGCGACCACAAGGATTGGTCGGAGCAAAGGCGGGTCGTCGTGCGTAGACTTTCCAATCTCATCCGAATTCCGCTCTTTCTCATTCTAGGCGGCGCCATCATTCTTCTTAGTAATGTGGTTGATGAACTGCGCGTTTATCAAGGTGCGCAAGTCTCGGTTTATCTTGTTGGAATTGCATCACTGATTTTGTTGACCGGATATTCAGGGCAAGTGTCTTTAGGACAAGGCGCAATGTTGGCAGTCGGTGGATATTGCGCTGCATTGGTGCGTATTCACTTTAACGCACCGGTCATTCTCACATTTGTTGCTGCCATTATTGGAGCTGCACTTGCTGGTGCCTTATTGGGAGTTGCAGCGGCACGGTTGAGTGGCCCTTACTTAGCAGGTACGACGATTGCACTCGCAGTTGGACTTCCTTCAATCGCCAATCAATTTAAAGTTCTCGGTGGCGAACAAGGTCTCTTCTTTGATGTCGGTACTCCGCCAGCGAATTTGGGGGAGGAATTTAGCCAATATAAATGGTTCTTCTGGATCGCAGCTGCTGCAACCCTGGTAGCAATTTTTTGGTTACAAAATGTTATGCAATCTCGCTATGGCCGGACCTGGAAGGCGGTTCGTGGCAATGATGTTGCTGCCGAATTAGCAGGTATCAACGTTGCGCGCACAAAAGTACTCGCCTTTACCTTGAGTTCGGGCGTTGCTGGCCTAGCAGGCGCGCTATTAGCGATGATTATCGGCACTGTTTCGCCGAGCGCCTATCCACTCGCCCTCTCATTTTCTTTGCTGACAGGCGCGGTTCTTAGTGGCATAACTACCCTTGCAGGCGCCATTATTGGGG
>CAZMBG010000123.1:0-3193 GCA_964564615.1 uncultured Candidatus Planktophila sp. | reverse complement strand
CGCACCTTCGCCTTCGTGCAATCTCTAATTCGAATTACCTTGGTTGCAGTACTTGCCATCGCGCCGATTATTGCCGCATCTATCGGAACTTTGAAATACACCTTCTATCACATTGAACTTTCCTATAACGGCGCGCAAGTTACTATCTTGTTAGCTGGTGTTATCGGCACCCTGATTGGTTGGCATTCCTATCGCACCATGAAAGATCGTCCACAAGTGTCGTTGTGGTCAGATATTGTGGCAGCGCTGCAAGGCGAACTCGGTGCTATCACCGGCCAGCCAAGCACCGGAATCTTTATCGCCTTTGAAGGTGGCGAAGCAACCGGTAAATCAACCCAATCAAAGTTACTCGCACAATGGTTGGAACAAGAGGGCGAGAGCGTTCTACATACCCACGAACCAGGTGGAACCGAACTCGGTAAAGAGCTACGAAAGATTTTATTGGGACACGAAACTGGTGACATCAATCCGCGTTCGGAAGCTCTGCTCTACGCCGCAGATCGCGCCCACCATGTCGGCACCGTTGTTCGTCCGGCGCTAGAAAGCGGAAAAGTTGTGATCACTGATCGCTACTTTGACTCTTCGATTGCCTATCAAGGCGCTGGTCGGGTATTAATTCCTTCTGAGGTTGCTCGTATCAATCGGTGGGCTACCGAAACTCTCTATCCAACTCTCACCATCTTGATTGATCTGCCGGCGGCAATTGGAATTGGTCGCCTGCAATCACGTGATCGCCTCGAATCCGAGCCAGTTGAATTCCATGAACGTGTGCGCCAAGAATTTCTGCAGCTATCCATGCTCGATCCAGATCGCTACTTTGTCGTTGATGGCACCATGTCGCTGCAGGAGATTCACGAGGCGATTGTGGCTAGAGTGGCTGAATTACCTGCACTTAAGCGCAATGCAAAGGGGCCAGCGCAGAACCGCATCTTGAAACCGATTCGAGTGGCAACCAGCGCAGTAAGTCGCGCCACCTCCACCACAACAAAGAAGATTGCGTCAAAGGCTCACCTGCCTAAGAAGAAGTCTCAGTAATCATTATGGCCACCACGCATCACAACGTTTACACATCATTGGTGGGCCAAGAACATATTGTTCAATTATTAAGAGCAGCCGTCGATGCATCGCGCACCGGCGAAGAGTCGCAAGAGATGACCCACGCTTGGATCTTTACCGGTCCACCCGGAAGCGGCAGATCATCGGCAGCGATTGCATTTGCGCAAGCTCTCGTGTGTCCAGATAAAGGATGCAGTTCATGTCAGGCATGTCGCACCGCAGCTGCCGGTTCTCACCCCGACGTTGAAATCATTCGCACCGAAGGTTTATCTATCAAGGTTGAAGAGGTACGCGAACTTCTCACCCGCGTTGCGTGGGCGCCTTCGATGGGAGGTTGGCGCGTCGTTGTGATGGAAGATGCTGATCGCTTAACTGAGAGCGCCGCTAACGCGCTATTAAAGGCAATCGAAGAACCAGGTACTCGCACTGTCTGGTTACTATGCGCCCCAACTCTCCACGATATCTTGCCAACTATTCGTAGCCGCTGTCGCCATCTGCAATTGCGTACCCCGAGCGATGAAGCTGTTGCACAGGTATTGATCAATCGTGATGGAATTAGTCCGCGAATGGCGGAATTTGCAGCGCGTATTTCACAAGGCCATATCGGCCGCGCAAAATATTTTGCTACCAATGAGAGCGTGCGCAGCAACCGCGAACGCATCATGCATCTGCCACTTCAACTGCAATCACTGGCAGCAGCATTCTCTGCAGCTCAAACTTTGGTAGATCTAGCTACCGCCCAAGCCAATGCGGTCTCCGAAGAGCGCGATGAACGCGAAATAACAGCGTTACAAGAGGCTTATGGCAAGGGCGCCACCGGGCGCGGAATGGCCACTGGCGCTGCCAAAGCGGTGAAAGAGTTGGAGAAGGAACAGAAATCTCGCGCAACACGTATGGTGCGCGATGCTATTGATGGCGCTCTTCTCGATATCGCCACCTTCTATCGCGATGTCATGATGGTGCAATCCGGCAGCGCAGATGCGATGATCAATACCGATATGGCCGATGCAATTGCTGGATATGCCGCAACCCATTCAAATCACTCGACGGTAATGAAGATGGAGGCCATCATGCAGGCGCGCACCAATCTTGCGCATAATGGTGCGCCGCTACTTACCTGCGAAGCTTTAATGTGTCGATTGGCAAAGAACTAACTCAATGAATTTTGCTTCAGCCACCAATAGAGTTCTCAAGCGCGAAGGCATCATTCTTCTTATCGTCGCCTTACTAGCATTTTTTTATTACACCAATAAAGACACCAGTGAATACTCCACTCTAGATGGTTACTATTCCCAGAGCTTTCAATGGCATAGTTGCTATGACAATTTCCAATGCGCCTCATTTGATGTGCCGGTTGATTACCAAGATCTCAGCCAAGGTTCACTTACTGTAGAAGCGCTCCGTCGCAAAGCCGATGATCCGAAAAATCGCATCGGTAGTTTGATAGTCAATCCAGGCGGACCAGGTGCATCCGGAATTGATTACGCCTATAACGCTGAATATGTATTTAGCCCTGATATCACTGACCGTTATGACATTGTCGGTTTTGATCCGCGCGGAGTTGCGCGTAGTACACCGATTGCCTGCTTCAATGCTCAAGAGACTGATGCCAATTACGCCAGCGACAGCAAACCTGACAATGAAGCCGAGTTCCAAAGAATGTTGGCAGATAGCAAAACATTTATGCAGAAATGCCTCAATAAAAATGAGCATCTCACCGCATTTTCAACCGCTAATGCGGCGCGAGATATGGATATTTTGCGAGCCCTAGTAGGCGATAAGAAGCTCAATTACATGGGTAAGTCTTACGGCACCTATATGGGCACCCTCTACGCCCAGTTCTTTCCCGACAAAATTGGACGAGTGGTTCTCGACGGTGCGGTGGACCCAGCGATTTCATCATTTGAATCCACCAAAATGCAGGCGATGAGTTTCGACAGCGCACTCGCAAACTTTGTGAAAGATTGTCAGAGCCAACCTAACTGCCCACTATCTGGCAGCGTTAACAATGCAATTACAGATTTGGTCAAACTCTTTCACTCCGCAGCCGATAGCCCGCTGCCGCTAAAAAATAAAGAAGACAACCGCACCTTAACTGAGTCGCTCATGGTTTTAGGCACAGCATCTGCTTTATACG
>CAZMBG010000122.1:0-3223 GCA_964564615.1 uncultured Candidatus Planktophila sp. | reverse complement strand
ATGATTCTTTTTTTATTGGCAATAAAAATAGTCATTGGGGATTAGTAGCCTTTGGTATGATTGGCACCAGCCTTAGTGGCATGACCTTTATAAGCGTTCCGGGAACAGTTAGCACCAGCGGTTTTAATTATTTTCAAGTAGTCATTGGTTATTTCATAGGCTATATCATTGTCGCCTATGTTTTATTGCCACTCTATTATAAGCTAAATGTTACCTCCATTTATTCCTATCTGGCAACTCGCTTAGGGATAGTGCCCTACAAAACAGGCGCTGCCTTTTTTATGCTATCTAGAACTTTAGGTGCTACCCTTCGCTTATACCTCGTTATTAAAATCTTACAAGTTTTTATTTTAAATAATTTAGGAGTATCATTTGAGCTTACCACCTTTATTATTATTGCCATGATCTTGGCTTATACGTTTAAAGGTGGTGTAAAAACTATTGTTTGGACCGACACCCTACAAACCAGCTTTATGCTCTTATCGCTTATTATTAGTGTGTTTTACTTGAAGAGCAATCTTCATATTTCCTTTTCGGAGCTTTGGTCATCTTTAAAACAAAACAAGATTGATACCGTTTTCTATACCGATTACCACGATACTAAATTTTTCTTGAAACAGATTATTGGAGGCATATTTGTAACCATCACCATGACGGGCTTAGATCAAGAAATGATGCAAAAGAATATAAGTGTAAAAACACTTAAAGATGCTCAAAAAAACATGCTAAGCTTCAGTGTGATTTTAGTATTTGTAAACTTTTTATTTTTGATACTTGGTGCCTTATTATTTTTATATGCACAGCACAACAGCATACAGGTAAAACCCGACGAGCTCTTTCCAACTATAGCGTTGAGTAATGCATTCCCATCTTTTGTGGGTATATTGTTTATTATCGGATTGATTTCAGCGCTGTTTCCAAGTGCTGATGGAGCGATTACGGCACTTACTTCTTCTTTTTGTTTAGATATCCTCAATTTAAAAAACAATCCTGCCATTCGTCCCGAAAAACAAGAACAAACGCGCAGAATAGTGCATCTTTCTTTTGCAGGAATTTTCCTGCTCTTAGTTTTCTTTTTTAGAACTATCGACAATGGTAGCCTAATAGATATGCTTCTAAAAATTGCCTCCTATACGTATGGTCCATTATTGGGCATCTTCGGCTTTGGCATCCTTACCAATAGAAGTGTACAACCATGGTTGGTTCCTATTGTGTCGGTAGCATCCCCATTCTTTTGCTATTTATTGCAAAGCCAATGGGCAGGTTATTTTGGAGATTATAAATTTGGATTAGAACTACTCATTATTAATGGAGGCATCGTATTTTTTACCATGCTCCTTTTTTCAAAAAAACAAGAAAGCGAATTAGATGGAAGAGCATAAATTAAAAAAAAGAGATTGGACAGAAACCAAGGCAAATTCTAGCTGGCAGATTTTTAAATTTATGGCTGAGTTTGTACAAGGCTTTGAAATGTTGGCCAAAATTGGGCCTTGTATTTCCATTTTTGGATCGGCAAGAACAAAACCAGGAAATGCATATTATGACTTAACGGTAGAAATTTCTAAACGCTTATCGCAAGAAGGTTTTGGAATCATTACCGGTGGTGGACCCGGCGTTATGGAAGCAGGCAATAAAGGCGCTAATCTTGCTGGTGGACCTTCGGTAGGTTTGAATATAGAACTACCTTTTGAGCAAACAGCTAATCCGTATATTGATAAAGACAAATCGCTCAACTTTGATTTTTTCTTTATCAGAAAATTAATGTTTACTAAATATGCTCAAGGTTTTATTATGATGCCGGGCGGCTGGGGCACGATGGATGAATTTTTTGAAATTGCCACTTTAATACAAACTAAAAAGTTTACACAAACACCCATGATATGTGTAGGAAGAGCCTATTGGCAAGGCCTATTTGATTGGATGCGCAGCTCTATGTTGGAAGGCGAAGGCAATATCAGTCCGGGCGATTTAGAACTAATTAAAGTATTTGACACGGCAGATGAAGTAGTGAATTATATCAAAGATTTCTACTCTAAAAATAAATTACAACCTAATTTCTAATACATGACTACGCAATTGATTCCAGCAACTATAGAAACCTATGCATGTGACTATTCCTCAGAAGAAAGTAATGTATTAGCACAATTAAATAGAGAAACTCATCTGAAAGTGAATTTACCAATCATGTTATCGGGGCATTTGCAGGGTAAGGTTTTAGAATTTATCAGCCATATGATACAGCCTACGCATGTACTCGAAGTTGGCACTTACACAGGGTATTCGGCCATTTGTTTAGCTGCAGGCTTAAAAGAAAATGGCGTATTGCACACCATAGATATCAATGAGGAATTGTATGATATGTGCCAATCTTATTTTGAAAAAGCAGGACTTAGTAAAAAAATAATTCAACATATTGGGCATGCTGCCGACATAATACCAAGGATAGATTGTATTTTTGACTTAGTTTTTATTGATGCAGATAAACAGAATTATCATCTTTACTACGATTTAGTAATCGATCGATTGCCGATAGGTGCTTATATCCTTGCCGACAATGTATTGTATGATGGAGAGGTTTTATTGGAACAAGAAAAACAAAGTAAAAATGCCAAAGCGATTCAAGCTTTTAATGAAAAAATAAGAGCTGATCATCGCGTTATACAAGTTTTGTTACCCATCAGAGATGGATTATTATTAATGAAAAAAATTAGCGATTAAGAGTACCCTCAACATGAATGTAAAAAAATATATAGGTTTCTTACTGTTTTTTATAAGTTGCAACTTGCATGGTTTTAGTCAAACCAATGGCACTTATGAAGAGCGTGTAAAAAACTATATAGCTCAATATAGCAACTGGGCCATGCAAGAACAAATGCGCGTGGGCATTCCAGCATCGGTAACGCTGGCACAAGGCATATATGAAACAGGTGCTGGAAGCAGTGAATTAGCCACGATAGCTAATAATCATTTTGGTATTAAGTGTAAAAAAGCATGGACCGGCGAAACCTTTGCACACACCGATGACGCTCCTAATGAATGTTTTAGAAAATATACTTCCGCTTATCAATCCTATCAAGATCATTCTAATTATTTGAGCTCCGAAAAAAGATATCAACTATTATTTACCTATGGAGTAGACGATTATAAAGCTTGGTGTAGAGGATTGAAACAATGTGGCTATGCTACCAATCCAAAATATGCCCAGTTAATCATCAACTTAATT
>CAZMBG010000121.1:0-3255 GCA_964564615.1 uncultured Candidatus Planktophila sp. | reverse complement strand
TTACAACAGCTAACGAAGGAGAATAAAGTGGCAACGATGTATCACGAAGAGGATGCAGATCTATCAATCATCCAAGGTCGCAAGGTCGCGATCATCGGTTATGGCTCACAAGGCCATGCACACGCACTCAACCTGCGCGATTCAGGTGTCGATGTACGTATCGGACTCAAGGCTGGCTCACCTTCAAAGGCAAAGGCTGAAGAAGAAGGACTTCGAGTCGTGGATGTCGCAACTGCAGCACAAGAGGCTGATGTCATTATGATTTTGGCGCCAGACCACCTACAGCGCCACATCTATGCCGAATCAATCTTGCCTCATCTTAAAGCCGGAGATGCACTCTTCTTTGGACACGGTTTCAATATTCGTTTCGGTTATATCAAGCCACCTGCAGATGTAGATGTCTGTATGGTTGCGCCAAAAGGTCCAGGACATTTAGTTCGTCGCGAATTCCAAGCTGGACGAGGAGTTCCTGTCATTGTTGCAGTAGAGCAAGATTCAACCGGTAAAGCATGGCCACTCACACTTTCATATGCCAAAGCAATTGGCGGACTCCGTGCAGGTGGAATTCTTACTACCTTCACAGAAGAGACTGAGACAGATCTATTTGGGGAGCAAGCGGTTCTCTGTGGCGGTGCCTCACAACTAGTTATGTATGGCTTTGAAACTTTAGTTGAAGCTGGTTACCAACCAGAAGTTGCATACTTTGAATGCCTCCACGAACTCAAGCTGATTGTTGATTTGATGTATGAGGGTGGAATTGCAAAGCAGCGTTGGTCCGTCTCTGACACGGCAGAATTCGGCGACTATGTTTCAGGTCCACGAGTAATTGATCCACACGTCAAAGAGAATATGAAGGCTGTGCTTGCTGATGTTCAATCAGGTGCATTCGCTAAGCGTTTTGTCGATGACCTTGAAAATGGCGCGAAAGAATTCTCAGCGCTTCGCGCTAAGGGCGAGTCACACCAGATTGAAAAAGTTGGTCGCGAACTCCGCAAGATGTTTAGCTGGATGAAGAATTCAAATAAGGATGACTATAAAGAGGGAAGTGCGGCACGTGGCTAAACCTGTTGTACTGATTGCGGAAGAGCTTAGTGCCGCAACGCTTGATGCACTCGGCCCGGATTTTGAAGTTCGTAATTGCGACGGTGCCAACCGCGCAGAACTTCTCGATGCCCTTGGAAAAGGTGTTGATGCAGTTCTCATTCGTTCTGCAACCAAGATGGATGCAGAAGCGATTGCAGCAGCAAAGGGCCTCAAGGTTATTGCTCGTGCCGGAGTTGGGCTCGATAACGTAGATATTCCAGCAGCAACCGCGGCCGGAGTCATGGTTGTTAATGCTCCAACATCCAACATTGTCTCTGCCGCAGAACTTGCCATATCGCTCCTGCTTGCATCGGCTCGATTTATCTCACCTGCACATGCGGCGCTGAAAAATGGAAAGTGGGCGCGTTCTAAGTACACGGGCGCAGAACTCTTTGAGAAGACGCTCGGCGTTGTTGGCTTTGGTCGTATTGGGCAACTCGTTGCACATCGCATGCAGGCATTTGGAATGAATGTCATTGCCTACGACCCATATCTTCAACCAGCGCGCGCAGCTCAGCTTGGTGTAGATCTTGTAGATCTAGATACTCTCTTAGCGCGCGCAGATTTCATCACTATTCACTTGCCAAAGACGAAAGAGACGGCAAATCTCATCGGCGTTGAAGCGCTCAAAAAAGTTAAGCCATCGGTACGTATTATTAATGCAGCACGCGGTGGAGTTCTTGATGAAGCTGCGCTCTACGATGCCATCACCGAAGGACGTGTTGCCGGAGCAGGGCTCGATGTATTTGCTACTGAACCTTGCACAGATTCACCGCTCTTCCAACTCGATCAAGTTGTGGCGACGCCCCACCTGGGCGCATCTACCGATGAAGCACAAGAGCGTGCCGGAATCGCAGTTGCTATCTCGGTTCGTAAAGCACTTGCCGGTGAACTCGTACCTGATGCGGTCAATGTGAAAGGCGGCGCGATTCACGATGAAATTCGTCCATCACTTCCACTCGTTGAGAAGATGGCGCAAATTGCAACAGCAATTGCCGGCGAAATTCCAGTGTCGATGTTTGTTACAGTCAAAGGCGATATCTCAGGTCACGACTCGTCAATTCTTGCCACTAGCGCCTTGAAAGGTGCGCTAGTCGCAACTGGATGTGAAGACGTCACTTATGTAAACACTCCAGGTCTAGCTACCGAACGTGGTATCACTTCGAGCGTTTCAACAACTGCCGATAGCCCTGAGTACCGCAGCATGATTTCACTCCACTCATCATTTGCCGATGGCAAGCAAGTTTGTATTGACGGAACATTGATGGGAATTAAAAAAGTTGAAAAGATTATTGCAATCGATGGGTTTGATCTCGATCTTCCTCCGACCGATAATCTCCTCTTCCTCCGTTATGCAGATAAGCCAGGCGTTGTAGGTGCTGTGGGTAAAGCCCTCGGTGATGCAAAAATTAATATTGCTGGCATGCAAGTAGCACGTCAGGCCGAAGGCGGAAATGCATTGATGGCGCTTACTGTTGATTCACCAATTTCAGATTCTGTTGCAACTAGCTTAAAGGCGAGCGTTGGTGCAGATATCGTACGATCAGTAACGTTGGTGGTTTAAGTGGCGCGCACAATTCAACTTGCAGTAATTCCGGGCGATGGAATCGGTACTGAAGTCGTAGGCGAAGGACTAAAGGTTCTTGATGCGGTTGCTGCAAAGTACGGCATTACTTTTGAGAAGACGCACTACGATCTCGGTGCCGGATATTGGCATCGAACCGGCGAAGTCTTGCCTGATTCAGTGATGGCTGAACTCTCAAAAGCAGATGTTATTTTGCTCGGCGCAGTAGGAGATCCAACTGTTCCGAGTGGTGTACTAGAACGCGGGTTGTTGCTTAAGCTCCGTTTTGCCTTCGATCACTACATCAACTTGCGACCTGCAAAGTTAATGCCAGGTGTTACCGGCCCATTAGCGACAAAAGCCCCGATTGATTTTGTGGTGGTTCGTGAGGGTACAGAGGGACCTTATGTTGGTGCGGGTGGAACTCTCGCATACGGAACCGATGCTGAAATTGCCACAGAGGAGTCGCTCAATACCCGTCGCGGAGCTGAGCGCGTCATTAGAGATGCATTTGAGCGTGCGAGTTCTCGCGAGCGCAAGAAGCTGACGTTGGTTCATAAGAACAATGTATTAACCCGCGCTGGTGGACTTTGGACTCGAGTCTTTAA
>CAZMBG010000120.1:0-3288 GCA_964564615.1 uncultured Candidatus Planktophila sp. | reverse complement strand
GCGCTTACTCTCTTTTCTCGCTCCGAATGGTCAGATACCCTTGCGTTATGAATAACGAGAACGCTGATGTGTCAGCAGTAGAGATGACTGAGAAAGAGAAGCGTGCCCATGATCAGGCACCGTCGGAAGCCTTTGCACAATTTATGAGCCAGGGCTGGGCGCCATCAGATCTTGCAGATCTTGCTCCTCTCGAAGTTGTTCCCTTCGCTGCGCAACGTCGTGCTGAGTTGTCAGCGGCATTTGCCGGCTTACGTCTCGTACTTCCAGCTGGGCCTTTCAAAGTTCGTTCAAACGATACTGATTACTTCTATCGCCCTCATAGCGCCTTTGTGTATTACAGCGGTGTGCAAGGCAGTGATTCAACAGCTGACGCTGTATTGGTAATGGAACCTACTGAGAATGGCCACGATACCTATCTCTACATGCATCCACGCTCAACCCGCGACACCGAAAGTTTTTATCGTGATGCGCGCTACGGTGAACTCTGGATTGGCCGACGTTTCACGCTCGATGAAGCAAGTACTGTCTACAACATTGAAGCTCGCCATCTCAATACGTTGTCGCAACTCTTGAGCGATAAGAAAGAAACTGTAACAATCCGCCACGAAGATGCATCGGTTGATTCCCAAATCTCAATCCATAAACGCGATCTCGAGTTTAAGACTTTTACCTCCGAACATCGTCTCTGCAAAGATAGCTACGAAGTAAATGAGATGCAGAGAGCTGTTGATGCAACAGGGATGGGCTTCTCCGACATGATTTCCGCGCTTCCTGCGGCAGTGAACACACCGCGTGGTGAGCGTATTCTTGAAGGCGCTTTTTATGGTCGCGCTCGATTGATGGGCAATGATCTCGGATATAACACCATTGTTGGTTCAGGAACTCACGCCACAACTCTGCACTGGACACGTAATGACGGCAATGTTCGTCGCGGCGATCTAGTGCTTATTGATGCCGGTATCGAGATTGATTCTTTCTATACTGCAGATATCACTCGCACTTTGCCAGTAAATGGCAAGTTCACACCAATCCAACGCTCGCTCTATATGTTGGTCTTTGAAGCCCAACGCGCTGCGATGAGCGCTGTTAAACCTGGTGTGAAATTTAAAGATATTAATGCAACTGCACAAGCGGTATTGGCCAAAGGATTGGCTGATATGGGCGTACTCCCGGTTTCTCCTGAAGAAGCACTTCTTCCAGAAAATGGACACCATCGTCGTTGGACTTTACACGGAACTAGCCACCATTTAGGTCTTGATGTACATGACTGTGCACATGCACGTAAGGAGAACTACTTGGAGGCGGAACTTAAAGAGGGAATGATTATTACCGTCGAACCCGGACTTTATATTCAGCCGGATGATCTTCTCTTTGCACCTGAGTACCGAGGAATTGGAATTCGTATTGAGGACGATGTCTTGGTTACCACATCAGGTTATCGAAATTTAAGTGAGAATATTCCAGCCCATCCAGATGAAATCGAAGCCTGGATGAAGAATATTCTTGGTTAATTGACGAGTTGAATTCCACACCAGGCTGCTATTAGCCCGAATACCAGCGATGCGCTGAGATTGATTGCCACTGATGTGTACTTTTTCAACTCAAATCCGAGGTAGAGGTCGAGCATAAAAGTCGACCAGGTAGTGAAGGCACCAATAAATCCCACTGTTAATAAATCATGCCAGTGCTGTGAACCACCAATGGTCAGGCCGATAAGAAATGATCCAGCCACATTAATAAGAAATATCCCCACTGGCTGATCAGTAATTTTTCTAAAGCGGGCATCGATCAAGTAACGCGCCGGCGCACCTAGTGCGGCACCTAGCGCAACCAAGAGAACTCTCATAACTTCACCGCAATAAACTTGCGAGAGAGCGGCAGCACGATAGCCACTGCTAACAAAGATCCAAGAACGTTCGCGAGTAAATAGCTGGCGCCTCCATGTTCGCGTTGCATTACTTCCAGTGTGACACCAGAGAAAGTAGTCAGGCCACCACAGAAACCAGGGAGATAGAAGTAACGCATATGTGTTAATCCGCGTCGCTCCATCAATACCAATAAATGGGCAGCTAGTGCGGCGCCGATCAAGTTTGCAGCTAGATTTCCATCTCCATTATCGGGAAGGAATATTCCTAAGGTAAAGCGAAAGAGGGAGCCAAAGACTCCCCCTGCGCTTACGAGTAAAACTGCTTTCAACGATGAATCACTCTCGAATCAAACTTTTTAAAGAGTCCGGTAATAATCGAGATGATGACTGCCGCGAAAATTGCCGACCAGAAATTGGTAATTTCTAATTTAGTTGACCAGATATCGGTCAACTTCAACATGGCTGCATTGACTACAAAGATGAATAGTCCGAAAGTTACGATAGAAATCGGAAAGGTAAGAACCTTAACTATGGATCCGATAAATGCGTTGATGAGACCAAAGATCATCGCAACCCAGAAATAAGTTGTGAATCCACCATCAATCTTGATTCCGGAGATGACTGTGGTCGCCACCCACATTGAGAATGCGAGTACCGCCCAACGCATTAATAACTTCATTAGTCGCGCTTCTCTCGCTTGAGCATGCCACTCAGGATACGAGCTGGGTCATACTTAATATCTACGACGCGCTCCTTCATTGGAATAATTGCGTTGTCGGTGATGCGAATATGCTCTGGACAGACCTCAGTACAGCACTTTGTAATGTTGCACATTCCGAGTCCGTGCTCTTCTTGTGCGCTGCGCTTGCGGTTCTTGATTGTGTCAAGTGGGTGCATATCTAGCTCAGCTAAACGGATAAAGAAGCGTGGGCCAGCAAAGGACTTCTTATTCTCTTCATGATCGCGAATAACGTGACAGGTGTTCTGACACAAGAAGCATTCAATGCACTTACGGAATTCTTGTGAACGTTCAACATCCACCTGCTCCATACGAGCTTCACCTGGACCAAGATCCTTAGGGTGTGAATAGGCAGGCACTTCTTGCGCCTTCTTGTAGTTGAAGGAGACATCGGTAACGAGATCCTTGATGATTGGGAAGGCACGGAGTGGAGTCACTGTGATGGTCTCTTCTTCATCAAATGATGACACCTGAGTCATACAGGCAAGACGAGGCTTTCCATTGATTTCCATCGAGCAAGAACCGCACTTACCGGCTTTGCAATTCCAGCGCACTGCGAGGTCGCCCATTTGGGTCGCTTGTACGCGATGGATCACATCGAGTACAACTTCGCCTTCATTGGCTTCGACGACAACATCTTTTAGGCCACCATCAGTGGAATCTCCACGCCAGATGCGTAAGT
>CAZMBG010000119.1:0-3401 GCA_964564615.1 uncultured Candidatus Planktophila sp. | reverse complement strand
TGAGGGCATCGATAGCTTGGTCTAGTGACTTTCCATTCTTTTCTTGCGCAACTAGGAAACCTTTAACTGCATCAACAATTTCGCGACGGCCGCCATAGCCCACTGCAATATTTACTTCTAAGGCTGCATCGCCAGCGCCATTGAGCTTGGCAAGTTTGGCAGCGAGCGGCGGCGGCAGGATATCAAGCGCGCCAACCGCTTTAATTCGCCAACGATTCCTTGATGCTAATTCATCGACGGTATCGGAGATGACACCGATAAGTTCATCGAGTTCAGCGGATGAGCGCTTGAAATTATCGGTAGAGAGCAACCACAAGGTAACTACCTTTACTTGAGCTTCCTCGCACCAACTTAAGAACTCTTCAATCTTATCTGCGCCGCGGCGATGGCCGGCTGGATCGCGCGGATCGGGATTCTCTCTCGCCCAACGACGATTGCCATCAAGAATGACACCAACGTGATGAGGAGTCTTGGAGAAATCTAAATCACGAACTATGCGCCATTCATAAAAGGGATAGAGCGCTGACTTGATTGACTTACGAATAGCGGCGAACAATCTTTCGCTCCGCTACGAATGATGCAAATGGCACTGTTCCGGCAAGTAGAACCAGCACAATATTTAAGAGCCGCATCTTCTTCTGAACTCCCAATTGCAGCGCAGTGAGTAGATAGACCATGTAGAGATAGCCGTGGAAAGTCCAGACCACAAAATACACACGCATAAATGAATCGTTGTGATGCATATTGGTGAAGTACTTCAGTGGCAACAAAATTAAGCATCCGACAGCCAAGTTAATTCCACAAGCTATAGCCATAATGCGAAAGCGAGTAAGAGAATTCTTCATAGGTGTAAGTCTAACGCTCGCGCCGCTGATAGAAAGGTGCCCAGAGCACGAGAGCTGCCATCAACCACCAAATAAAGACATAAGACATATGTTGCCAGTAATAACCTGGGATTCCGCCTGATACCAATTCAACTGATATTCGTGATCGGTCGACAGCGCCGCTTCGAGATTCTTCGGAGTTTGCTGAGATAAATCCATCGTAGAGTTGTAGATCGGAGATTGAAGTCAGAACACTGCTATCGAGGCGCGATAATTGTGAAGGCGTATTGACTGCCCGATCATCAATTTGGCGTGGGTAGATATTTCCTGTAATCGTTACCTTTGTTGCCATCACAATATCTGGTGATGAAAAGCGTTCGCTCCAGAGTCCGCGCACAACCAAGATTGCGCTATTGGTATCGACCTGCATCAATGCAACTTCCCAATCGCTCATCTTCCCGTCGGCATCAATTTGATTGGGCGCTTTGAAATTGGCGATGTAGTGGCCAGTTGCGGTGACAAATTTTCCGTAGGCAGCTGCAGGTAGTTCGCCCTGTGGAGTAGTGAGATCGCTGAGTTGATATATGCGCTGATCTTGAACTGCTGGCGCATCTTGGGCAGCCTTTAATTCCCGTGCCCGGTCGAGCTGCCACCAACCCAAAGCAGCAAAGATTGCAGCTAATCCAAGTACCGCAATCGCCTGTACAAATTTCTTAATTTTCTTCTTTTTCCCCGCGTTGTTGCATGCGTGTGTAGCGCTTATAGAAACTGCGCATCAGGAAGACCACCGCTGTCAGCAGCAGAATCATGGTGATCGAGCCGGCGATGCCTGGGTCAACATCTTTTGTCATGTGACACCCTTTCAGTCGTGACAGAATTGTCGCATGTCAGAAGGAATGTCGGAGTATTACTTTGATTACAACGACCGTTACGGCGTAAAGAATCAGCGAGCTTGGGTACCTACTGCAATCGTTCTCGCCATTATCTTTGGTGGTTGGTTGCTATGGGCGGGCAGCCATCATGCAAGACCCGCTATCTCTACCCAACTAATCTCCTTTGACAACACAGATCCGCGAAAAATTGAAGTCCGATATTCAGTAACTCGACGCGATTCAACTCAACCTGCAATCTGCACCTTGGTGGCGCGAAATTACGACAAGATTGTCGTGGGTCAGATTGACGACCGGATATCAGCAGGCGAACCTTCCTATACTGAACATCTTGTCACCATTCCATCGCGTGATAATGCGGTAAATGCTTCGGTAATTTCCTGCCGACTTGATTAATTGCTACCGTTTGCGACTATGACAGCACAAACCTGGCTCACTCAGGAAGCAGCAGATCGTTTAGCTGCCGAACTTGCCCATCTCGAAAATGTGGGGCGCAAAGAGATTACAGCCAAGATTGAAGCGGCTCGTGCCGAAGGTGATCTCAAAGAAAATGGCGGGTATCACGCAGCTCGTGATGAGCAAGGCAAAATGGAGGCTCGCATTCGTCAACTCAAGCAGATTCTTGAAAACGCTCACATTGGAACTCCACCTGCAAGTGAAGATGGAAAGGTCGGACCAGGCATGGTTGTGACCGCAATCGTTGGTGGATTAGATATGAAGTTCCTCATCGGGTCTCGTGAAATAGCAGCTGATGATGTCAAGGTCTATTCTGAGAAATCACCCTTAGGTGCAGCAGTTCTTGGCGCTGAAATTGGAGCCACTGTTTCATACCTTGCTCCTAATGGAAAAGAAGTAACGGTCGAAATTAAATCAGCGGAGTTTTACCCTTAAGCCCTACTCCTAACACCGTTGTCTTAGATGTAAGCGTTAGACTAAACGGACTATGAGTAAAGTAAAAGATGGTCCTTTATCGCATCGCGAAATCACAATAATTCTCAGTGGCCTTATGACTGGCCTACTTCTTGCAGCCCTCGATCAGACAATCGTCTCGACCGCGCTCAAGAGCATCGTTGAAGAATTTAACGGTCTCGATCACTACACCTGGGTGGTCACCGCTTACCTTCTCACCTCCACTGCATCCACACCTCTATACGGAAAAATTTCTGATCTTTATGGTCGCCGAATCGTTTTCCAATTTGCAGTGGTGACATTCTTAATCGGTTCATTCCTAGCTGGTGCTTCGCAAAATATGGGCCAGCTCATCGCAACTCGCGCTATCCAAGGCTTAGGTGCCGGTGGACTTATGGCGCTGACCTTCGTCATCATTGGCGATGTTGTGCCGCCACGCGATCGCGGTAAGTATCAGGGCTACTTCGGTGCCGTATGGGGTCTCTCATCAGTGGCCGGACCACTTCTTGGCGGATACTTCTCAGACCGCGCCGAAATTCTTGGTACTAGTGGATGGCGTTGGATTTTCTACATCAATCTTCCTCTTGGAATTTTGTCTTTGATTGTTACCTCGATGGTGCTTCACTTGCCGAAGGTAAAGCGCGAACACAGTATTGATTACTTAGGTGCCCTCCTATTGGTGGCTGCAGTCAGCACTACTTTGTTATCTGTCTCCGTCTATGGTCCACAAAATGGTTGGACAGATGCGCGCACACTTCTTTACTTAGCTTTAGGCGTT
>CAZMBG010000118.1:0-3462 GCA_964564615.1 uncultured Candidatus Planktophila sp. | reverse complement strand
GCAGGTTGCGGTGTAGTTGGGATACGACCCAGAAGTGCTTATTGCCAAACAATTTGCAATGCGCTTCCCATCCATAAAGAAACGAACTTTTCCGGCTACATTTGAAGAGACCGTCAAGTTAATGGAGATGCCCTTATATACCGCTCCAGGTACAGCTGGATTGCCTAATTGCGAATTTTCATTGACGTTAGTAATTGTCACAACATAGTTAGTGGTACCTGTATTTCCAGCGACATCTACTGCGGTAATTGAAATGGCATATGTGCGATCGCTGCCAACGTCGGTGGGAGCTTCATAATCTGGCGCAGATTTAAAGGTTAATATGCCGGTAGAGGTATCGAAATTAACTGTTGCCGAGTCAACTCCACCAGATAGGGAGAGCGTGCACGTTTCGTTGCAGGAAATAGTGGTGATACTCGAGATGTTTTCTGCTAATGAAATTGCGGCGGCAGGGGAGAGAGTTGGCGCTGCAGTATCGACAATAACAGTCAAAGTACTCGATGAGGCAATCGCAGCACCCGCACCGAAAGAGGCTTGTGCGCTATAAAGATGCGTTCCAGGTGTTATTCCGGTGAGGGCACAGCTGTAAGCGCCAGTGCTGATGTTGGCTGTGCACGGTGACCCAACTGCACTAGCGCCATCGTAAATCTGAACGCTTGCCCCTCCTACTGCATAGCCAGTTAAGGAGAATGAAGTAGCGCTTGTAATGTCATCGCTATTCGATCTTCCAGTATCAGAAATTGCTGGCAGAGATGGAGTATCGGGTGCTGAAACTACGTAACGAATAATTACAACGCCGTCGCCACCCTTATTTCCATTTGAGAGAGAAGTTCCACCGCCACCACCGCCAAGACCGTTTGTACCTGCAGTTCCTTGCGCACCATTGAGGCCACCGGTACCACCGCCGCCAGATCCTGCGGCTCCACCACATGAATTGGAGCGAGTTCCACCACCGCCACCACCACCGTAGTAAGTAGCTACACCGGTGATAGATGATTGATAACCATTGCCGCCTTTTCCGGCACACGCAGCAGTTGCATTTGCTCCTACTTGCCCTGCACCACCGCCACCACCACCTGCTTGATATGAGGCATCAGTGGTATGTAAATAAGAAGTTCCACCGGCATAACCTTCTACGGGTGAATAGCTGCCCGCGTTACCTGCACCATAAGTCTTCGCATATGTCTGAGCACCAGCGCCACCACCCGAACCACCGCTATATCCATCAAGACCACCAGCACCATCACCAGTGTTTTGGTTGCATGAACCAGATCCACCACCGGTTGCACTTACAGTCGTGATATCTGTGCCAGCTAATGAAGAAGTTCCCCCACGACCTTGCGAACAACCAACTGCTTGACCCGCACCGACGGTAACGATGTAACTACTTTGTGCTACTGAAAGCGTTCCATAGCGAACACCTCCACCACCGCCACCACCTCCGGCAAAGTGTGACGATGCTTGTGAGCCACCACCGCGCCCACCGCCCGCAACTACCAGATAATCGATTGACGAGACCCCGTATGGCTTCGACCACGTTCCACTTGAAGTAAACGATTCGTATGCGTAGTAAGTGCCGGAGTTTTGATATGAGACTGCAGCAGATGCTGGCTGAGAGAATTCGATATATTGAAAAAGCGAGAAAATGAGTACGGAAAGCAACATCCGCGCACGCATTTTCATAGCCAGATTGTACTAACTCAGTAGATGCTTCATTTTTGAGAAAAATAGCAGCGTTCCCTTTCATTTGCCCCGCCGCTAGGGCATCTTTAGGGGATATTTCCAGGAGGTCCCAATGAAAACCCATTTGTTAAACCTCAGAGGTGGGCAAATTCTTGAAGTGCTCACCAAAGGAATGCCGGCCAATCCGGCACTGGTTTTCCATCATGGTGGTTTTGGATCCAGCATCAATATGGTGGCGCTCTATCGAGCAGCAGAAGAATTCAATACGTTTTGTATCGGAATAACTCGTCCCGGTTATGCGGAGAGTACTCCTCGCAGAGGAAGGCGTGCCAAAGATTACGTACTAGAAACTCAAGCAGCACTCAACCACTTCGGTATTTATGATTTTGTTTCATTTGGATGGTCGAGTGGCGCACTAGGAGCGATTTCAGATTTACAAGATAATCGATGCCGAGGTGCGGTAGTGATTTCAGGTGATTCACCGCGCACCGATGAGGATTGGCCGCAGTACATCGCTAAATATCCGGCAGTTGGATATAACCAGCCCGCATCAATTACTCACTCAGAATTTGAGAATGAAAATTATGACTCGTGGCGAAGTATTACCGCAGAACAATTAATTAAAAATATGGGTGAAGCTTTATCGCCGGCGGATCGATTGATTTGCCAAGGCACTGCCGGAGAAGAGTTAGCAGCAGGAATTCGTTATGGAATGGCTGCCGGAGATTTTGGAGTCATCGATGATCTCATAGCAGACAACTCCGAGTGGGGGATCGACTTTGGCAGCCTAATGCAACCAGTTGCAGTTTTTCACGGTGATGAAGATCGTCTCAATACTCCTGCCCATGCTCACCAATTCGTGGACAAATTACCTAACGCCACCATGTTTATGTATCAAGGCGAAGGCCATATATCGCTCATTAATAATAAGGCAAAAGAAATAATTTCAGAGGGGTTACAAATCCTCAACTCGCCAAGATAAATTTGAAAAGCACTATACATTCTCATAATTTGCCATTACTTTTCATCTACCCATCGATAGGAGAGAAAATGGCACGTTTGGTAGAAGTAGCTCTAGTTGAAGCGCTCGAAGGAAAGACTCGCGCTGAACAACTTCAGCGCCTCAATGAATGGAAGAAGCAGATGCTCGCGCAAGGCGCTGAAAGCATCACGATTTATGAAGCCGGCGCTGGAAACATCAATGCAAATTGGATATTCACAATTACTCACGAGAGCGCTGCATCATTTGGAGCAGTTCTTGATAAATACTATGCAAACCCAAAGAGCTATGACGATCTCATGGAAGTTTGGCAGAAGTCGCCAGTATTAAAGTTCAATGGTTACAGTATTACCCACGAAATTGCTTAATTTAATCTCGTCAAAAAGGCCTGGTGAAAGCCAGGCCTTTTTGCTATCGATTTGTAGAGCGATTTACTACGTATATGACTTTGGCAACTGACGTCTGAGCAGACTGAGACGAGTTGCTTGGAGTGAGAATCGCAGTTATGTAATGAAAACCTTTAGTTGGTGGCTTCCAATTACATGTGGCAGAAAAATTTGGTGTTGTGCCAGTTGTTTGTACACTCAAACAAGCCGGAATACGTTTACCGTCAATAATAAAACGTACTCTCCCGGGCGAATCCATGGTGACAGTAATTGCTGTAGTGATTCCTTTGTAAATGTTGCTAGCGATTGATGGAGTATTGATCACAGCCGGTAGAACAATTTCCGCATACTTAAAAATGATTAAACCACTTCCGCCAGCACCGGCTGCATAAC
>CAZMBG010000117.1:0-3468 GCA_964564615.1 uncultured Candidatus Planktophila sp. | reverse complement strand
CAAGAATCATTAGGGTGAGCGATATTGATCACTCCTTCATACTTTTAGAAGATCTAATTGCAGAGAATTTAAACTTATTGCTTCCAGGGGCGAAGATTGAAGACATTTACTTTTTTCGTGTTACTCGAAATCAAGATCTAGATATCGATGAAGATGATGCAGAAGACTTGCTAGAAACCTTGCAAGAAGAGCTTACTAAGCGCAAATTTGGCGCTGCCGTTCGAATGGAAATCGAACAAGGAGTAGCTCTCCGTCTACTCGAGAAGCTGGTAGATGAACTAGATATTTCCCATAAGGAAGTGTTTACCCAATATCCTCCATTGGATCTCACTTTCTTATGGGAAATCTACAGTCTAGATTTCCCAAAATTAAAGGATAAAAGCTTTAAATCTGTTCGCCCCGCTGCCTTTGAGGAGATTGATAGACACGACGCCGATTCCTTCTTTTCAGCTATCAAGAGTGCCGATGTACTTCTCCATCATCCCTATCAAACTTTTACTTCTACTGTAACGAGGTTTGTTGAGTTGGCGGCCCGCGATCCAAAAGTATTAGCAATCAAACAGACTTTGTACCGCACTTCAGGCGATTCACCGATTATGCACTCCCTCATCGAGGCTGCGAAAGCAGGAAAGCAGGTTTTAGCTGTCATTGAATTACGCGCACGATTCGATGAACAAGCCAATGTGGAATGGGCAAAGCGCCTAGAAGATGCTGGTGCGCACGTTGTTTATGGAGTACTAGGCATGAAAACTCATGCGAAGGCGAGCTTAGTTGTTCGCCGAGAGAATGAAGGTCTCAGTGTTTATACCCACATCGGAACTGGAAACTACAATCCCAAGACTGCAAAACTTTATGATGATCTCGGTCTCTTGAGCGCAGATCCAATCTTGGGTCAAGATTTACTAAAGCTCTTTAATCAACTCAGTGGAGTAGTTTCACATAACGAATACTCCCGCTTACTTGTGGCACCGCAAACATTGAGGACTTCGCTGATAGAAAAAATTCATCGTGAACGTGAGAACCATCTCAGTGGGAAAACATCGCGAATTCGTTGGAAGTTGAATTCACTTGTTGACACTCAAATGATTTCCGAACTGTACGAAGCTGCAAGAGTTGGCGTTCCCATTGAAATAATTGTTAGAGGGGCATGCTCATTCAGAATGAGCGAATTAGGTCGCTGCGATAATGTGAAAATCCGTTCAATATTAGGAAGATTTCTTGAGCATTCACGTATTTATAATTTTTATAATGGTGGAAATCAAGAGTTCTTTATTGGCAGTGCAGACATCATGGAGCGAAATCTCAACCGAAGAATAGAGACTCTCGTCTCAATCAAAGATGAGTCACAAAAGTCTGAACTTGATGCAATTCTAAATCTCGGAATTGACCAGCGTTTTCGTGGCTGGAATATGAATCACGAAGATATATGGGTGTATTCCAAGAAATCAGATGATGGCAGCGAATTGGAAGATTTCCAAGAGAATTATTTAGAGAGGTTTAAGAGATGATTCGAGCGGCTGGAGCAATAGTGTGGCGCGAGAAAACGCCTCTCGACCTTGAGGTCTTAATTGTCCATCGCTCTAAATATGATGATTGGAGCTTTCCCAAAGGCGTAGTTGAACAAGGTGAAAGCGCTATAGCTGCTGCATATCGTGAAGTTTTGGAAGAAACCGGTATTGCGACTGTTTTTGGCGCATATGTCGGACACGTTTCTTACAAATTAGACGATCAAAAAAAGAAAGTTAAGTATTGGATGGCGAGAGCACTTAATGCTGATGCCAGCTTTAAACCAAATTCTGAAGTAGACCGTGCGGAGTGGGTTAGCCTCAAATTAGCCCGACATTTTCTGACTCACGAAGAAGATCGAAATTTGCTGAAGAATTTTCGAGATTCAGAACGCCACTTACAAACATTAGTTCTTCTGCGCCATGCAAAAGCAATTAAGCGCTCTGAATGGCACGATTACGACTTAGATCGTCCGTTATCAGAGCTCGGAAAGATTCAATCTGCAAAGTTAATTGCTCACCTTCAAGGTTTTCACTTCGAAGGTATCTATTCATCAGATGCCTTCCGGTGCTACTCGACAGTTGAGGAAATTGCGAAGTTCAATAAAAAAACCATCACTATAACGAATGACCTCAATGAAGAGACTTACGAGAAAGATTCGCGAAAAGCGGAGGAATTCATTAAACAATTGTTGTTATTTCCAGGTAATTATTTGGTGTGTGGCCACAACCCAATCCTTACCAATGTCGTTAGCACATTAGTAAATCAAGATGATCTCGAAGAATCTCTAGAGCCAGCAGATGCATGGATAATCCATCACCGGGGTGAAAAGGTGCTTTCCGTTGTGCACCTGGCGCAACCTACGATTTAAGCCAATCTAGCCGCCGCAAGACAATTCCTTCGCGCAAAGCCCAAGGGCATTGTCGAATTCTAGAAATATTGAAGTAATTCATCGCAGCCTGAGCGACCATTGCTCCCGCCACAATTTGATCAGCGCGGCTACTTGATACGCCTGGGAGTTCACGTCTTTTCTCGGTAGTCATCAAAGATAACTTTGGAACAATTAGTCGCAAGCCTTCGGACGTTAAATCTTCGCCTAATTCTGGGAGAAAATCTTTTTGAATTCTGCGTAGGGTACGAAAGGTTTTACTTGTCGCAATTGAGGTACGAGTAACTCCGTTGTTTAAATTTTCACCTAATGATTGAAGTTGCTCGTCAATATGTTCTTGTAGTTTCTTAAGTGATTTATCAGTAAAAGGATCGCCTTGCAGAAATTGGCGCGTTAATCTCCCAGCACCTAACATTAAAGATTTGGAATAATCTGGATTTTCACCATTACCCTGCGCGATTTCCAGAGAACCACCACCAATATCCAACATAATCACATCACCAGCTGACCACCCAACCCACCGCCGTACGGCTAGAAAAGTAAATCGCGCTTCATCATCCCCAGAGAGCACTTGCAGTTCAAAGCCGGTTTTGGATTGCACTTCTTCTAAAACTGCGTCTGAATTTGTCGCCTCACGTATGGCAGATGTGGCAAAACCAAGGGACTCGTCGATTTGTATAGCAGCGCTCTCGCGCTTTATATTTTTCAAAGTCGAGATTAAGGCGTTAATTCCATCTCGTGAAATGGCGCCTTCAGGATCAAGAAATTCAGCTAACTTGATTTCTTCTTTAAAACTCTGAATGGCTGTTGGTGCTGACCCATGGTGCGCATCCATAACTTGCAAATGTACGGTGTTCGACCCAACATCTAAAACACCTAACCGCATAGGTAGATTTTATATGATGTGGACATGGATAACTCGAAAGCAAGAGAAGAAATATTGCGCAAGTCAGCCGCCGCGGCATATAACTCTGCCTTCGAAGTAATTGAGAGTGGAGATGAACCACTTAAAGGTCTAGAACTTGCCGCTGCTTCACTTTATCTATGGCGAGAAGTTGGCAATGATCAGAATC
>CAZMBG010000116.1:0-3554 GCA_964564615.1 uncultured Candidatus Planktophila sp. | reverse complement strand
TAGGCGGCATCACCACCACCGAGATCGCCTACAAATGTGCGAGCTAAACCAATAACAGCACCGGCGGCAGAGAATGCTCCAACCATTCCGATAATGAGTCCACGGATAATTTTGGATGAGGCGACTGCTTTCCAGCCATCAATCAGTGATTTTCCAACATTGGTGCTGCCATTACTATCGGCTGGACCTTTTGGAATTTCATGTAAGTTCCATACTGTGATGGCAGCGAAGAAGAATGAGAGCGCGTTGATATAGAGCGCGATATCGACTGACTTACTTGGCAGCAGTGGGCTAATTGCGGCAATAGCGCCTGATAAGAGTGAGAGCAGCGAGAAGAGAATTGCGGCGATAGGTGCAGTGCCATATGCAGCGAGAAGCGAAACTTGGTTGGCGTTCTCTAATTTGTCCTTTGGAACTAAATTAGGAACAGATGCTTCTTTTGCTGGCGACCAGAAGAGAGTTAGTGCCTCGACCAAAATCATCGCGGTGTAGAGCCAGAAATATGTATGCACGATTGGAATCGAGATATATAGCGCGCCGCGCAAGATATCTACGACCACCATCAAGGTGCGGCGATCAAATCGATCTGCCAATACTCCAGCAAGTGGTCCTAAGAAAACTGCTGGTAAGAGGCGTGCGATAAAGACACCAGCAATCGCAAAGTTTGCAGTGGCGTAAGAGCCACCAGAGAGTTGCGCCGCCAGTGCAGTCGTGGCGAGGAGCCCCAACCAATCGCCCAGCGAACTAAAGAGCATTGAGTTCCAGAGCTTGCGGAAGGCTGGGATAGCCAGGACCCCACGGGTGGCATCAGGCGCGGGCGCAGATGGATCCGGGAGTCCTTGGGTCATTGGGGCAGTCTATCGGGCGGGCAAAGTGGGCGAAATATAAGGGTTTCCCGCACCCATCTAGATGTAGCACATATGGCGGAAATGCTACTTTTAAGCCATGGTTACTCCGGTAAAGAAAAAGAAGACCCGCGCTGCAAAAGTGGAGTCTGTTGTCGAGACAGAGCTTCGCACGCGAGTAGGAATTCGCGAGATCCGCCAACACGCATCGCGCGTCTTTGATTTAGTGAAGAACGGAGAATCGATCGTGGTGACAGATCGCGGTGAACCCATCGCCATCATCAATCCCATTAAGAAAGATAAATTACAAAGACTTATCGAGGAAGGCGCTATCACTCCTGCCCTTCGTCCATTTGACCCAACTCTCTGGGTGCGCACCGAAGGACCTTTCTATCCAGAAGCGCTCGATGAGTTTTTAAAAGAACGGCACGAGTCTCGATATTGAAATATTACGTAGATTCATCTTTTCTCTTAGCTGCTATCTTTGAAGAGTCCCCAGAGATTGATATTAAATCTTTGGCGGGGAAGATCTATACATCCCGACTTACTCAAGTAGAGGTAATTCGCTCCGTTACCAAAAAGAATGAAGCGCTCATCAACTTCGCCACCAATATCTTATCAACACTGGAATTCATAGAACTCACGCGAACTATTTTGGATTGGGCTTCTTCTTACCCTAAAAACATTACCTTAAAGAGCTCCGATGCAATTCACTTAGCTACAGCAGAGAAGCTACTGGAGAAGAGTGATTTTCTGATTACACTCGATCAGCAAATGAAGCGAAATGCAGAGCTTCTGGGAATTGCGATATTCCCTACTTCTTACCGGTAGCTTTCTTTGCAGCTCTCTTCTTGGTGGCTGCTTTCTTTACAACCTTTTCAGTGAGAGTAGGTGCGCTATCACCAGCTTTGATCTTTGCAGCCTTCTTGCGAGTCTTCTTAGGTGATGGGCCATTCTCGGCCTCCCAGGCACGACGGCCAGCTAATAATTCGAGCCCTCGCTCAAGTGTCATCGCTTCCAATGTATCTCCGCGACGCAAGGTGGCATTAGTTTCACCATCAGTGACATACATACCAAAGCGACCATCTTTAATAATGACTGCTTTCTCTGATGCGGGATCCACGCCCAACTCTTTCAGTGGTGGTTTGGCAACGCCACGGCGACGTTCTTTTGGCTTTGAATAGATATCAAGAGCTTCATCTAAAGTAATTGTAAATAACTGCTCTTCGCTGGTGAGAGTTCGTGAGTCTGCGCCAGCTTTGAGATATGGGCCGTAGCGACCATTCTGCACCGTAATCTCTTCACCTGCGGAATTGGTTCCTAATGTGCGCGGCAACGACATCAACTTGAGTGCGTCATCCAAAGTAATGGTGTCGAGCGTCATGGTGCTCAAAAGTGAAGCGGTGCGTGGCTTTACTTCATCTTTCTTCTTCCGCTTCGGCTTCTCACCTTCAACCACTGGTGGTTCAGGAAGAACTTCCGTGACATATGGACCAAAGCGGCCTGACTTCGCCACTAGTTCATGGCCTGATACTGGATCGATTCCGAGTTCACGTTCTCCGGAAGGCGCTGCAAGTAATTCAATCGCCTTGGCGAGTGTGAGTTCATCTGGCGCTAAATTTTCTGGGATATTGGCAAGTTTACGTTCACCATCGGCAAAGTTCTCCTGAAGATATGCGCCATAACGACCAACGCGAATCTCAATCTCTGGGCTGAGATTCATAGTGTTGGTGGCACGCGCATCGATATTGCCGAGATCGAGCGTTAATTCATCGAGTCCTGGTTGGCCATCGTGGCCATAATAGAAATCGCGCAACCAATCGATACGTGATGCTTCACCAGATGCAATCTTGTCGAGATCTTCCTCCATAGAAGCGGTGAAATCGTAATCCACCAACTTAGTAAAGTGAGATTCAAGGAGACCGGTAACAGAGAATGCTAAGAATGTTGGAACTAATGCGCGACCGCGCTTATTAACATAGCCGCGATCTTGAATTGTTTGAATAATTGAAGCGAAGGTAGAAGGACGGCCAATTCCGAGCTCTTCTAACTTCTTGACCAAGGTAGGTTCGGTATAACGCGCAGGTGGTTTTGTCTCGTGACCTTCGCAGGTGTATTCATTAACCTTAACGCTTTGGCCAATCACCATTGCTGGCAAACGACGATCCTCTGACTCGTCATCTCTATTCTCATCGGTGGCAACTTCATCGTATGCAGCAAGGAAACCCGGGAAGGTAACAACGCTGCCATTGGCGCGGAAGATTGCGGCTTTGCCATCGCTGGTCTGAACATCAAAATCAACGCGCATCTGCATCTTTTTAGCATCGGCCATCTGTGATGCAACGGTGCGCTTCCAAATTAAGTCGTAGAGCGCGAACTCGTCGCGTGATAACTCTGGCGCCAACTCTCCTGGAGTTTTAAAGGTGTCACCTGCAGGGCGAATCGCTTCGTGCGCTTCTTGTGCATTCTTTGACTTACCTTGATAGAGGCGAGCGGTCTCATAAACATGATCTGCGCCATAGAGAGAAGTGGCAGCTGCACGGGCGGCTTTAATTGCTTGTTCCGATAAATTAATGGAGTCGGTACGCATATATGTGATGTAGCCATTTTCATATAAACGTTGGGCAACTCGCATTGTAATTTGCGCACCCCAGCCAAGTCGCGAACCAGCATCTTGCTGCATGGTTGATGTAGTAAATGGTGGCTTTG
>CAZMBG010000115.1:0-3560 GCA_964564615.1 uncultured Candidatus Planktophila sp. | reverse complement strand
ACAAGATGTCTTCGTTCACTACTCATCAATTCAGATGCCAGGAAATGGTTATAAGTCTCTCAATGAGGGTCAAGCTGTAACATTCGAAATCGTCCAGGGCGCTAAGGGTCCTCAGGCGGACGCTGTTACACCAGCATAATCACACTTACGTAGAAACTCCCGTGCACTTCAAAAGTGCGCGGGAGTTTTTTTATTTACTAGGAAGTGGTGGTATTTTTCCCACTTTAGCTTTCTTCGAAGCAACCTCTTTGACAGGAGATAAATCTTTGCCGTTTTTCCAGGCATCTAAATATTTCCAGGGTAAGACTTCACCTCGACGAACCCACCAGATGTCGGCTGGAGTAGGCCACGAAATTCCAAAGTGTAAATGCGGTGCTGTGCCCTTTGCGCTGCCAGTCGCTCCAACTTGTCCGAGAACTGTTCCAGCTTTTACAGCGAGTCCAGGCTGAATGGTTGCAGGAATCGATCGCAGATGTGAGCCGTAATACCGCACGCCATCAACTCCGATAATTGATACATATAAACCTCCCCGATCAATCCCTAGATTGGTCTTCCCGCTCCATTTATCAATTCGATTTACTTCATCAACTACACCATCGATGGGGGCAACAAATTTGCATCCAGCTTTAGCCAGAATGTCGGTCGCGGGATAATCGTGATGGGCTCGCGCGTAGTTAACTACGCAATTTGCTACCGGAAATATGTACCCGGGAGCTGCTTCCGCCGGCGTAGCTTGAATCAAGAAAATAAGTGAGAGAAGGAGAGCCTTGGTGCGCATATCACAAGGCTATCGCGTGAGAATATTAGGTATGCGTTCATTTGGATATATGGCGATGTTGATATTCACCATATGTGGTTCATTCTGGCTTGAAGTAGTACTGAAAGTCGGTGTTTTGCGACGCTGGAAACGGGCTCTGACTTCGATTCTTCCAGTGTCATCTCTCTTTATCGCTTGGGATGCATATGCAATCAAACGCAACCATTGGTTCTTTGATTCTGAGCAAATTCTCGGCATCTATGGCCCTTTTGGAATTCCGCTTGAAGAATATCTCTTCTTTATCATTGTGCCATTAGCCGCCTTGATGACTATCGAGGCTGTCATTAAAGTCAAACCACATTGGAATAAGAAATGACCTATACCCAAATTGCGCTATTTGCAGTTGCTGCAGCGGTGGTAACTGACTTATTTATTGCACGCACTCGTTTATTGCTGAGTAAGAAATTTTGGACGGCTTACGGCATTATGGTGTTCTTCCAGTTGCTCACCAACTGGTGGCTCACTTCACGCAATATCGTGATGTACTCCCCTGAGGCAATTATTGGAGTCCGTATTGCAAGTGCACCAGTAGAGGATCTGCTCTTCGGGTTCGCACTCGTATTGCTAACTCTTTCTTTTTGGACTAAAGAGTAGATACGTAGAACAAAATTCCGGATTCCGGAACAACTCCTGGCAACGCTAAACCGATGTGTGCCAATTCGGCTCCAGTTAAGGTAACAGTTGGCCACCAGCCAGGAGTTGATTTTTGGAGATAGTAATCAGAGCTAAGTTCTTCAACTACCTTCACTCGATAGGTGCGAGCTGGATCTAGACCTTCAAAGGTGGCTCTCAATGGGCCAAAATTATCAACAGATGTAATCTGCATATAAGAATAGATTGCAGCAGATTTATCTTGAGCAACAGTTCCGTATAGAAATGCTTTACCATCAATCACATCACTGCGGACAATGCGACCTGAGTGAAGAAGTCCTCGATGCTCTTTATAGAAGGCGCTAAATGATTTCAAAACCTTTGTCTCGCGCTCACTTGCCTCAGTAATATTCCATTCAATTCCAGCATGGCCAAAGAGTGCATTTATCACTCGGAAGTGAATATCGTGAGTTCGATGCATTTGGTGTCCGATAGTTGGACCAGCATGGGTACCGAGCATTTCTGGTGGGATTACCATTGATGTATAACGTTGAATCTGCAGGCGCTCGTGCGGATCATTTTGATCAGATGTCCAGAATCGATCTGCGTGATCAATCATTCCCAAATCAATGCGGCCACCACCCGATGCGCAACTTTCTATCTCGAGCCCTGGATGGCGACGTTTTAATTCATCAAAGAGTCGGTAGATCGCTTCGGTCTGTTTTCTGACAGCTGGTCTTCCATTGCTAATCGGATCTGTGAGATGGCGATTGTGATCCCACTTAATGTAGGCAATATTGTGGGCACTTAACACGGCTGATACTTGTTCGAGTACGTGGTTATAAGCGCCCTCTTTGGTGATATCCAAAACTTGCTGCCAACGACCTTCGACGGGAATTCGCCCGGGTTCTTGCAAGATCCAATCCGGATGTGCGCGATAGAGATCAGAATCCCGATTAACCATCTCGCCTTCAAACCATAAACCAAATTCAATCCCTTTTGAATTTACATAATCAATAATTGGACTTAAGCCATCTGGCCACACCTCTGGAGATACAACCCAATCTCCTAACCCTTTATTGTCGGTGCGTCGAGATCCAAACCAGCCATCATCGAGCACAACGCGTTCAACTCCAATTTCGGCTGCCTTATCGACAATCTTCTTAATACCATCAAATGAGTGATTGAAGTAGACCGCCTCCCACATATTTAAAGTGAGTGGGCGTGGGCGAATATTTGTTGGGTGGTTCTTGCGGCCACGAATCCAGGAGTAATGGTTAGCAGTAATTCCATCTAGTCCAACTGAGCTAAATGATGCAACTGCACGCGGTGCTTGGTAGCTCTCACCCTTCTTCAAAATAACTTCACCAGGAAGTAAATATTCGCCGGCACCGATTGATTTATTGCCATCTATCAAGCGTTCAACGTGATGGATATTATTTCCAGACCACGCCATAGCCAGCGACCAAGCGGAACCACTTTGAAATTCAGTTTTATGGTTGAGCGCGATCTGAGTGATGGTGTAATCGTGTCCAGAACGTCCTTCAAATCCCTCGCGTGAGGTAAGCCCATATCCAAGTGGACGACGTTGTGGTTGGCGCTCCTTCGTCCAATGGCCATAGAAATCTAAAATTTCATCGGCTTGATCAGGCAATGGCAGCCAATAAAGAAAATGTTCGAGAGCATAATCGCCATCAGAAGTATTGGTCACGGTGGCATCCATCAATAAAACATCAGAGGCAGTCATTGTGTAACTTACAGAGATATCTAACCCAGCTAGCGAATCGCTAAAGATTGCAACGAGCGAGTTATCTTTCTGCGTAGCAGATTTCAACACAAACCAATGTGATGAGCTAACCCCGGCACGATGCCCGCGAAGTGCCGGGTGACCAATCCACCCTCGTGAATGTTCACGCAACACTAGGTTCTTTGGGGTGTAATCGAGTCCACCATGAAAATGTGGATTCTTTACCGCTTTTTGAAGTTGCTCATCGTTAATTTCACCGAGTGCAGCACCCCAGTGGACTATCTGCAATGTATCTCCTTCGTGATCGAAGACGATGGACGATTGCGAGCCGCGAAGGTGAATCATGTGTGTAATCTTAAAGGTAAGATGCTCCTTCTACGAGGCGGTAGCTCAGTTGGTTAGAGC
>CAZMBG010000114.1:0-3565 GCA_964564615.1 uncultured Candidatus Planktophila sp. | reverse complement strand
AGAGTGGCTTTGGCATAAATGTTGCTGTCTTGCCACCTTCCCAAGCAACGTTGCGAATGATGTACTTAAACTTCATCAACTCATCGCCAGCGTGGAGAACATCGGTAAAGCGATAGTTAATCTCCATCTGACCTGCGGTACCAACTTCGTGGTGAGAACGCTCAACTGCAAGTCCTGAGCGCTCAAGCTCCATCACCATTTCATCGCGGAGATCCGCAAATTGATCGGTTGGAGAGACAGGGAAGTATCCGCCCTTTACACGAGTGCGGTAACCGCGGTTTGGGGTTCCATCGGAATCGGCAATGATGCCGGTATTCCAAGCACCTTCATAGGAATCGATGTGGTGATAAGCCTCGTTGATGCCGGTCTTAAAACGGATTGCATCAAAGATGTAGAACTCTGCCTCTGGAGCAAAGAAGGCCTGGTCTGCAATGCCGGTCGACTTTAGGAACTCAACTGCTTTTGCAACTACACCACGAGGATCACGTGAATATGGTGTGTTGTCATCAGGGTTATGGACAGAGAAGATAATGACGAGCGTCTTCTCGAGACGGAATGGATCGATAAAAGCTGATTCAGGAACTGGAAGCAACTTCATATCTGATTCATTAATGGATTGGAAACCTCGGATAGAGGATCCATCAAACATCAAACCATCGGTGAATACCGCTTCGTCAAATGCTGCAGCTGGAACGTTAAAGTGGTGCTGAATTCCTGGAAGGTCTGTGAAGCGAACATCAATGAGCTTGACATCTTCCTTCTTGATGTAGTCAAGAATTTCTTTCGAGTTTTTAAACATAGCGATGACTCCCAATAAGTCTCGAGTGTTCGATGGCCATCACCATTGGTGGCTATCTATGGGTAGAACCTTAGGGGCGGCCGGGTTACATCTGCCAATCGCCGTGTTACGGGGATGTAAATCTTCTAGCTCAACGATGGCTCTGTTGACGGCCTTGGCTACACTGAGCCTATGTACGAGCGTATTTCCCAGGGGCGACGCTTATTAGGCTTCACCATCGATTGGTTGGCCGCATATGCCATCGCCCTGGGATTTATCGGCGGCTCTGGCGATCTAGGCTCACGGCTGGATCGTTCGCGCGGAGCGACCATTTTGATTGTGGCCTGTGAGTATTTCATTCTGGTTTGGTTGACCGGCGCATCCTTCGGCCACCGGTTTGTAGGTTTGAAGGTCATCCGGTTTTCAGATGGTGGGCGACCAACTCTTTCTCAGTCGCTGATCAGAACCGCATTACTAGTCATAGTTGTAACCGCCATTACCTTTGATGAGAATGGGCGCGGCGTGAATGAACGTTTATCAAATACCGCTCTGGTCAGAGGGTAAGAGCCAAAGGCGAGATTTACTTAATTCGAACGCCCTTAGGCATCGGGCCTTTAGGAATAGGAAGCGACATACCTCCCACCGCTTTCAGGCGGGCGCGAAGTTCGCGTACTTGATGTTGCGATAACTTCTTTGGCAATCTTTGTAGATGCTTCTGTAATTTTTTTAGAGGCACTTGGCCATCACCATCACCAACAATAACTTCAATGATGGGTGCGCCTGGAGCATAACGTTCAGTTTTCTTGCGTTCATCGCTGAGCATCTGGCGAACTGCCGAGCCACCTTCGGCGGTCAAGACGATTCCAGGTCGCCCGACCGAACGATGGACCATATCTTGATTGCGGTTTACAGCAATTGCAGGAGTTGTGGTCCAACCTTTACGAATACCCATAATCACAGATGCCCCAGCACCGAGTTGACCTTCAAGAGCGGCATACATGGATGACTGTGCGGTACGAGTAAAGAAGATGAGAGTTGAAACAAGTGAGATGCCTAGTGCAAGGAAGAGGGTGTAGATCGGACGACCCCAGATGAGTACTCCGGTTGTTTCGACGAGCGTTAAAGTTCCAAAGAAAACCCCGAGCAAGGCAACACCAATCCATGGACGTGCGCTCTTGGTGATTTTGTACGCTTCCCGAATCTCTTGAAAGCGTGGTGCCTTAATTTTCTCTTTATCTTTAGCCATAGGATTAGTTTAGGGGAGCAGGGGCGGTGCCACCAAGGCGGACCGGGGCCCAACGCTCTCCCTGGTGTGAATCTGGATACTCTGCTTGCACCTGGTGCAACATTGCGATCATGGTTTCGCGCAACATTTTCTCGCCTGCTTCCACATCACTACCCTTCGAAAAGTAGAGCGGCTCACCAAACCGAACGCTGATGGGAACCTTGCGTCGGCGTAAATCACGTTTTACCTTCTTCGTCCAAATTCGCTGAGAGCCCCAGATTACGGTTGGGATGATTGGGACTCCAGCTCCTTGAGCGAGTCTGACCGCACCAGTCTTCATCTCCTTGATTTCAAATGAGATTGAAATAGTGCCTTCCGGGAAAATACCAATAATTTCACCATCGCGTAGAGCGCGAAGAGCAGCAACAAATGAGCCTGAGCCATTGGAACGATCTACAGAAATATGGTGCATTCCGCGCATCAGCGGGCCAGCGATTGGATTATCAAAAATCTCTTTCTTTGCCATAAAACGTACATAGCGCTTCATAGGTAGAGCAGCAGTTCCGGTGAGAGCAAAGTCAAGATAGCCAATGTGATTAATCGCAAGAATCGCGCCGCCATCGTGGCCGCGTTGTGGCAGATTTTCTACGCCTTTAAAATCAAACTGGAGTCCGAGGTATTTCCAGAATGTCTTTAAGGCGATGATGACTGGAGGATAGACAAGGTCTGCCACTTAGCGGGCTCGCTTCTCTTGGGCTTGTTTGTAAAGGCGACCTGCACGATAAGAGGATCGCACTAGCGGCCCACTCATTACCCCGCTAAAACCAAGTTCTTCAGCTTCTTTGGCTAGTTCAACAAACTCTTCCGGTTTTACCCAGCGCTCAACGGGGTGATGTCGATTTGTGGGGCGAAGATATTGTGTGATGGTAATGAGATCGCAACCTGCGGCTCGCAAATCAATCAGTGCCTGCGATATTTCGCTGCGATCTTCTCCTAAACCAAGGATCAAATTTGATTTTGTGATCAGACCATAATCGCGAGCTTGAGTAATGACGTTCAGTGATTTTTCATAGGAGAACGCAGGTCGAATTCTCTTAAAAATCCGAGGTACGGTCTCGAGATTATGGGCAAATACTTCTGGGCGAGCATCAAAAACTTGGTTCAATAGATCTGGATTGCCGCTGAAATCTGGCGCCAACATTTCAACACCAGTACCAGGATTGAGTTCATGGACAAGTCGAATTGTTTCTGCGTAGAGCCAAGCGCCTTCGTCCTCAAGATCATCACGAGTAACGCCAGTGATTGTTGCGTATTTAAGTGACATTGACTTTACCGACTCAGCAACTCGGCGAGGTTCGTCACGGTCAATAGGAAGAGGTTTACCGGTATCAATATTGCAGAAATCGCATCTGCGAGTGCAGCGATCTCCACCGATAAGGAAGGTGGCTTCGGCATCTTCCCAGCATTCAAAGATATTTGGACAGGCAGCTTCTTGGCAGACGGTATGGAGCGACTCTGACTTCACCAAGGAGCGAAGGCGAGTGTATTCAGGTCCCATATTT
>CAZMBG010000113.1:0-3581 GCA_964564615.1 uncultured Candidatus Planktophila sp. | reverse complement strand
CTCTCTTGAAGTATTCCCGAGATTGCGATTTTCTGTCCCGGCAAAATATCGAGCACACTCGCATCGTTAGTTATTACTCGAATCGGCCCTTGGCTGGTATTGGCTAAAAATGAGTACTTCTTCTCTGAGTAGGTGTTTCCGTGAACCTTGCCTGCAATAACAATCGGATCGCTGCGAACACGCGCTTGATATTCAACATGTGATCCAAAGTGGCGAACCATTTCGCTCTGCTGCATAGAGGTGAGTCGAATAGACATGAGAAGCGCACCAATAATGAGCGCCACAATGAGAACGCGCGCCACTGACTGTCGAATAAGTAGTGCAGCAAGCGTTGCTATCGCCACTACCAAGAAGCTGCGCTGAAAACTCTGCAGATATGCACCTATCCAGATGGAACACCCTAGAGCTAGCGCATGGCTGTCGATTACGCGCGGAGTTTTGATTTGAATTTCGCCAAAGTTGCTGGGCCGATTCCGGGAACCTTCAAGAGATCGTCCACACTTGCAAATGGACCATTGGCTTTACGGTAGGCAACGATGCGAGCCGCCAGAACCGGCCCAATGCCCTTCAGTGTTTCAAAATCTTTTGCACTTGCTTGATTGATGGAGATGATTGCACGTGGTTTGGCTATAGCTGGCGAATTCTTTTGCGCAAAAGTGCTTCCGCTCTTTGCATAAACGTAAATTTGTTCGCCATCGGCGACTACTCGAGCCTGATTGAGATCACTGGGATCAGAGCTACTTATCAAGCCACCGGCAGCTTTAATGGCATCGATAACTCTGGAACCAAATCCAATTGTGTAGACACCCGGGTGAACAACCGCACCCTGAACATCAACGGTAACTTCAGTTGCAACAGAGTCCACCACTAAAGGCGGCGTCATATGTGCCGAACTTTCAGTGGTGGGTCTGAAAATTAGAAAGAAAGAGAGCGCAACCGCAAAGAGGGCGAGCATAGATAGGGTGCGTTTCAAGGAACGTGAAAAGTGGAGATCGCTCCACCATACTGTGATTGATTCTATAAGTAGTGAAATCTGCTTCATCTGGCAGATTATGTAAAACCATCCTGCCCACTTCAGTGGTGCGTTAAAGCTGGTGTGGATTACAGAACGATGTTGACGAGCTTTGGAGCTCGCGCAATAACCTTCTTTGGTGTGGCGCCATTGAGCTCGGCAACAATTGCTTCGTGTGCAAGTGCCACCTTTTCAAAATCTGCATCCGAAATTGATGGGGATACTGAAATCTTCGCCTTAATCTTGCCGTTAATTTGAACGACCGCCTCAACTTCATCGGCTACTAAGAGTGATGGATCCACCTTTGGCCAACCGGCAGTTGCGATGGATGGCTTGTGCCCTAAGCGCTCCCACATCTCTTCTGCTGTAAATGGACAGACGAGCGACAACATAATTGCGATTGCTTCTACTGCCTCACGTACTGCTGGATCTGCAGCACCACAACCGCTGTCGATTGCCTTTCTAGTGGCATTAACGAGCTCCATCACTCGTGCAACTGCAACATTGAAACGGAATGACTCGACTGCAAATGCAGCATCGTGAAGCGCTTTGTGTGTTGCCTTGCGCAACGCGAGATCACCAGTTGAGAAATCAACACCAACGGAGGAAGTGACATCTCCTGATAATCTCCAGGCGCGAGATAAGAATTTCACTGAGCCTGATGGAGAAACATCAGCCCAATCAACATCATCTTCTGGTGGCCCAGCAAAGACCATTGTTAAGCGAATGGCATCAACTCCGTGGTTTTGAAGTTCATCAGAGAGTCGCACCAAATTGCCGCGCGACTTCGACATTGCGCTGCCATCCATCACAACCATTCCTTGGTTGAGGAGGCGCGTAAATGGCTCATTGAAGCCAACCATTCCCATATCAAAGAGGACTTTGGTAAAAAAGCGTGAATACAACAAGTGCAAAATCGCGTGGGTTACTCCCCCTACATATTGATCGACTGGAAGCCAGGTATCGACATCTTTGCGGCTAAAAGGTTCGGTTGCGTTATCGTGCGATGCATAACGTAGGTAGTACCACGATGAATCAACGAAGGTATCCATCGTGTCAGAGTCGCGAAGCGCTGCCGCACCGCATTGAGGACAGGTTGTATTTACCCAATCGGTTGCAGCAGCAAGTGGTGACTGACCTTTTGGTGTTAAATCAATATCTTTTGCCTGTGGCAAGGTGAGCGGCAATTGGTCGGCAGGAACCGGAACTTCACCACATGTGTTGCAATGGATAATTGGGATTGGCGTACCCCAGAATCGTTGGCGTGAGACCAACCAGTCGCGCAGGCGATAATTACGAGCCGATTTGCCGAGATTCTTCGCTTCAAGTTCCGCAGTTATTTTTGCAACCGCGGCATCTTTATTTAAACCATTAAGTGAACCCGAATTAATAAGTACCCCGTCACCAGTGGTTGCAATTCCACTGACAGCTGGATCTTCTTCATCGGTCTGCACCACAACTTGGATTGGTAGATTCATGGCCCGGGCAAAGTCGAGGTCACGTTGATCGTGAGCAGGCACCGCCATAATTGCGCCAGTTCCGTAGTCGGCCAAAACATAATCAGATGCCCAAATAGGTAACTTCTCGCCATTGACTGGATTGATTGCATATCGACCGAGATTTACACCGGTCTTGGGACGGTCGGTTGCAAGGCGATCAATATCTGATGCCGCACGAACTGACTCGAGGTATGAATTGAATTCTGCTTCGACTGGTGTACCGGCTGCTAGCTCAGCTGCGAGTGCGCTATCTGCTGCAACCACCATAAAGGTAGCGCCATATAAAGTGTCAGGACGCGTTGTGTAAATAGTGACTGGCTCATTACGTCCTTCAATGACGAATTGAACATTTGCGCCTTGCGAACGCCCAATCCAATTGCGCTGCATTAATAAGACTTTCTCCGGCCACTTGCCTTCGAGCTGCTGCATATCGTCGAGCAATCGATCTGCATAATCAGTAATCTTGAAATACCACTGATTGAGTTTCTTCTTGGTTACTGTGGAATCACAGCGCTCGCACAAACCAGCAACAACTTGTTCGTTAGCTAAAACTGTTTGGCAACCTGGACACCAGTTAACCGCGGAATCTTTGCGATACGCCAAGCCGCGCTTGTGAAGTTCGATAAAGAGCCACTGATTCCATTTGTAATACTCTGGATCGCAGGTATTGAAGACTCGATCCCAGTCGAATGAACATGCGTATCGACGCATCGACGCTTTTTGGGTGGCAATATTCTCGTAGGTCCACTCGCGCGGATCGGCGTTACGTTTAATTGCTGCATTCTCTGCCGGAAGCCCAAATGCATCCCACCCGATTGGGTGCATGACATTAAATCCTTGTTGTACCCAGTATCGAGCAATGACATCGCCAAGCGCATATGCCTCTGCATGGCCCATATGGAGATCGCCCGATGGATATGGAAACATATCGAGTACATACTTCTTTGGACGTGGATCATCTTCTCGGCCAGATTTAAAGGGCTGAATTTCATCCCAGATTGGAAGCCACTTCTCTTGAACGTAGGCGAAATCGTATGCAGCGTGATCGCGCTCAGATGTGGTCATTGGAG
>CAZMBG010000112.1:0-3626 GCA_964564615.1 uncultured Candidatus Planktophila sp. | reverse complement strand
ACCATTAGCTATGAACAATCGCAAACTTGGTCGGGTAATGGGAATCCTTTTACTCATGGCAGGCATTGGCCATTTCATTTTTCCAGCGCCACTTGATTCCATTGTTCCGAAAGCGTTGCCTGGAGATCCCAGAATCTACACATATCTCAGTGGCGTTGCAGAAATCGTAATTGGCTTGGCGCTCTTGAGTAAATTAGAGCGAAAAGCTTTTGGTAAACCAATAAAACTATGGGGCGCTTACGGTGCATTCGCGCTCTTCTTGGCTGTTTATCCCGCAAATATCAATATGGCAATTCAGTGGAGCGACCGCCCGATGCCAGAACCACTTTTCGCCTATGCGCGCCTTCCTTTCCAATTTTATTTTCTCTGGGCAGCTTGGAAGTTAATTGTGGCTATTAAGCGAAAGACCTCGTAATGAGCGAGATTGTTGTGCTCACAGATGGTGAGTGCGATTTCTGTGAGGCCACTTTAGAGTGGATGCAGCGAAAATTAAAAGTAAATGCAATCGCCTTTCAAAGAGCCGATTTGCATAGCTACGGTCTGAACTACGAGGAGTGTTCACAAGCGCTTCACGTTCTGCATCAGGCACGGGTATATGTAGGCGCAGATGCAATTGCATTCTTACTTCACCACCGCGGAAATACATTGATCTCCAGGTTTATCACAGCAACCGGACCGCTTGGGCGCTGGGGTTATAAGTGGGTAGCAGGGCATCGCAATACATTATTAATTAAAAGCATTACAAAATTTCTGAATCGAATAAATCGAAGTCGCAGAAACTAGCGATTATTGGTGCGCTTCCCGACAAAGGTCGAAGCAGAAAGTGTTACCGAAGTTGGGTTCGATAATAAAGAAGTTGCAGTTGCGGTTACATTGATAGAACCTCTAAATGCTGGTTTCCAATT
Source organism: uncultured Candidatus Planktophila sp. (assembly GCA_964564615.1). Taxonomy (GTDB): domain Bacteria; phylum Actinomycetota; class Actinomycetes; order Nanopelagicales; family Nanopelagicaceae; genus Planktophila. The sequence goes on along the minus strand of CAZMBG010000112.1, from coordinate 2,721 downwards.
ACACGTAGCCACTAAATTGACTGTTGGCAGGCTAATGCAACCGGCAATTCGTTTTCCATTGGCAAAGAAAGTTACTTTTGCTCCGATACTAGTGGTTGCAGTCATTGTTGATGTTGATCGATAGGTTGCGCTTGCAACTCCATTGAGGGTTGCAGTTAATAGAGTGCTATATCGGAGTACGATGATTCCAGAACCACCACTTCCACCGGGCTTATCATTTCCAGTAGTTGTGTCATCAAATCCACCTGCTCCACCACCGCCACCGGAATTAGCTGTGGCCCATTGCCCTTTGAGTTTTCCATATGCGCCTTGACCGCCATTGGGATCTGCTACACCACCACAATTTCCTCCGTGGCTACGCAGTGAAGCTGCGCCAGCGTTGTTGAGCCCATACCCACCGCCACCGCCAGTTGCATAACAAACGGAGCTTCCAGTTATTGAATTGGTAACTCCATTACCGCCATCGGACCAATCGTTATATGTGTAGCCCGCGGCAATAATTGCAGCTGAAGACGCACCTCCTCCGCCACCACCTTGAAAGTAGTTGGCACCCAATCCTTGAGCTCCGTTGAACCCGAGACCATATGAGTAGGTTGAATTTTGAATTGTCGAACCAGCAGTTGCAGTAGTGGATGAATATCCAACAGCAGCGCCACCACCAGATCCGCCATCAGCACCATTTCTCAACGTGTTATTTGCCCCATTGGCCGAACCACCACCACCGCCACCCAAGGCAATGCGACGGGTGCCAATTGAAGAATTCTGACCGTTAGATCCTTTAGTGTCATTCTGTCCGACGCCACCAGCTCCTACAGTTATGGCTTCCACTGCACCGGCGGTGTACGTCAATGTATTGCGATCGGTATACACATAACCACCGGCTCCGCCACCACCACCAGCACGTGAACCACCGGCTCCGCCACCACCAACTACGAGCGATTCGATTTTGGTAATTCCACCAGGAACTCTCCATCCACCCTGCGAGGTGAGATAGGAGCGCGGGAAGACAACAACAGTGTCATTGCCGATGGTCGAAGTCGATTCAACTGACGAAATAGTTGGCGATCCAACAAGAGTCAAATTATTGCTTCCAACTCGATCAACTACCGTAGTACCCGACACATCATTAAAATCGTAATAGGCAACAACACCAGTCTCGGAACCGATACCCCAAGTTTTCATATCTGCCTGAATTTCAGCTTGCGTACGAACTACATTTGAAATTCGAACTTCATCTATGAGTCCATTGAAATATGTAGCACCGTTTCGGCGAGCACCTATATTTAAATCTTCGCCTGTATTTGCGAGTGCAGTTGAACCGGCACCATCAGAAGTTTGATCGCTGCTTACAACTTGCCCATCCCAATATGTAGTGACAGTCGTAGCATTTGCCGCGCGAGTAATAGCAAAGTGATGCCATTCATTTTGAGGTGGGGTGAGTGACGTTGGACCACTCGTTCCGGCAAAGCGTACGGTTGTTCCAGTTACAGTGCCGCCACCTTTAAATGCATAGTTCATAGTGCCAGCTGCGCAATACACTGCATAATCCACACCTTTAGAAACTATGTTTCCATCACAAGAAGCTAGTGAGGATTTGAACCAGAACTCAATGCTGATGGCATTAAATGTTCCGATAGCGCTATTAGACGCAATTTTGGCGTAACGTGCAGTGCCATCAGTGACCAGTGTTGTATCTGATTCCCCTGGCGCAGCTTGGGCCGGAGATTGAATTAATGAGAGGCAGGCGGCAGCGAGAGCAGCAATTGCCGCCTTGCTAATTGTTCGCTTACGCACGGACACAGGATAGCGAAAGGCAGAAGGGCGAAGAAATAAGGTTAAATCTTCGCCGGCAACTCAAGCTTTGGTTCTATTGCAATGGCTTCTTTCTTCAATTTCTCGAGTTCATCCAAAACCTCGTCATAACCACTTTCGTGCGCGGCTGTAGCAGAGCCAAGGAATCGATTAAATTCGCGACCAACTTTGGGGGAGAAGCGCACACCTGATGTCTTCTGACGATTAGAGACTGCAATGAAATAGTCAGACTCATCTTCATTGGTAGAGAGCATGAGCAACTTATCGAAATTCCACTCTGTAGAGCGCACCGGCCCTACAAATATCAAACGTTCGGTAGTGAGTAAGACTCGTCCTTCATCGCGATCCATCTGATATTCCTCACCTGGAACCAATGTGCCGCGTTGCGCACCGACTCGAAAGCGAATTCCCGCCGCAATCGGAACGCTAAATCCGCTTGATGCACCTACGTAGTGAGATGGAGAACGGCCCGTCTCGTGGAAGACAGCTTTACCTTCCCATAAAGTGCGTTCATTGCTCTTCTGCATCAAGGTATTTGGTATTGAATCTTCACCATTCCTTGCAGCGGTTAGTACCGTGATTATCTTGTCGAGCGTATCGACATCTTCTTGCCAAGATTGGTGAGATTCATTGAAAGCTTTCGTGGCTGCCTTATCTGCGCGCTTCTGCTTGAAATCTGAATACCAGGACATAGGAATAGCGTAGTTGGCAATTGTGACTATTCAAGGGTAGTGACGTACCGCGCGTAGGGAACTATTCTCTGAATCTAGGTGGAACAGAGAGAATCGACAAATGACAGCAATCTTTATGGTCTGGAATAGCAAGGGTTTAGCTATTGCAGCAGATCAAAGTGTTACTTTGAGCAAGACGGACGAAAACGGCAATGAGCAGGTAGTCCATTCTGAGAAT
>CAZMBG010000111.1:1366-3777 GCA_964564615.1 uncultured Candidatus Planktophila sp. | reverse complement strand
AATACTCAATGAAATCTAAAACTTCAGCCCGAGTTGCGCAGACTTTAAAGCGATCTGATGTTGGTAAACCAAGCTTCTGTAACTCCGCATACCCCTGAGATTGTTCGGTAATAGAAAATCCTTTATGAGCACCAATTCCGTGCACAACAACACTTAGAGGTCGGGATGCTGTAACGCGTGGATCTTTTTGGCGCAATGAACCGGCTGCGCTATTGCGAGGATTGGCAAAGAGCGGTTTGCCTGCCTCTTCAAGTTCTTCATTGAGTTGATTAAATGCTGCCACCGGAAAGAATACTTCTCCTCGAACTTCAATCTGCGCCGGAACTTTCTTGCCTTTGAGCTCTTGCGGTAAATTCTTGATGGTTTTCACATTTAAGGTGACATCTTCACCAGTCACTCCATTGCCACGCGTAAGTCCAGAGACTAGAGCGCCATTTTCATAGAGCAAGTTGATTGCCAAGCCATCGACCTTGAGTTCGCAGAGATAGCGAGGGCCAGGAACCTCTTTCTCAACTCGATCAAACCAGGCATTGAGTTCATCGCTATCGAAGACATTGTCGAGCGACATCATCTTCTCTATGTGATCGCGTTGTGCAAATGTGGTGGAGAAACCGCCCCCAACTTTAAGGCTTGGTGAATCTGGTTGAAGATATTCTGGATACTGAGACTCGAGTTGTGCAAGCTCCTTTAGTAAGGCATCAAATTTCGCATCGCTAATACTTGGGGAATCTAAAACATAATATTTAAATTGGTGATCGCGAATCTCTTGCGTTAACTCATTAATTCGATGGCGCGCTTGGCTGGTCATGCGGTCTCATCAATCGTTGCTGATGCCACTACTCGATCGCCATCATAAATCACCATAGCTTGGCCAGTGGCAAGTCCAAATAGCGGCTCATCGAGAAACGCTTTTATAGAATTACCATCGTAGGTATATGAACACGCCAACGGTGCGCCGTGTGCGCGTACCTGTACAAATCCACGATGTTCACCAGTAGCAATATCTGGTCCACATACGATTACTCGATTGCCTGACATGGAAGTCACGGCTAAATCTTCTCGCGCACCTACGACAACAGTGTTGGTGGCTGGTTCAACTTTTAAAACAAACCGGGGTGAACCATCGGAGGCTGGAACAGTAAGCCCTAAGCCTTTTCGTTGGCCAATCGTGAATGTATAGGCTCCCCGGTGAGTGCCGATGGTTTTTCCATCTTGATCAACAATCGGGCCTTCTTCACTGCCTAATCTCTCTCGCAACCAACCAGCATTATTTCCAGATGGAACGAAGCAGATGTCGTGGCTATCTGGTTTTTGTGCCACCGCCAATCCACGGGCTTCTGCTTCTTTCCGGATATCAACTTTTGCGGTATCTCCTAATGGAAAGAAAGCTCCTCGCAATTGTTCGCGATTGAGAACAGCCAATACATAGGATTGGTCTTTGAGTGGATCGATAGCTCGATGCAATGTTTTGCCGGATGAACTTTCTTGGGTGCGGGCATAGTGGCCGGTAACTACACCATCAAAACCCATTACTTTTGCGCGATCAAGAACGGCGGCAAATTTAATCTTCTCATTACAGCGTAGACACGGGTTAGGTGTACGACCGGCCTTATATTCGCTCATAAAATCTTCAACTACATTTTCGTGGAATTGTTCTGCCATATCCCAGATATAGAAAGGTATGCCGATTCGATCTGCGGCGCGTCGAGCATCGTGTGAATCTTCAATTGTGCAGCAACCGCGCGCTCCACTGCGGTACTTCTGTGGGTTTGATGAAAGTGCTAGATGAACACCAATAACATCATGCCCCGCCTCAACCGCACGTGCGGCGGCGACTGCGGAATCAACTCCACCTGACATTGCAGCGATGAGCTTCATGCTGCACCTGCTGCGCGCGCTTTACCGACTACTGCGATGATGGCAGCGACTGCTCGATCGACATCTTCAACTGTTGAGGTTGCACCGAAAGAAAATCTCAGTGACGACATCACATCACTTTCATTAATCCCCATAGCCTCAAGGACATGGCTTGGTCGATGTACCCCTGCGCTACAAGCTGCGCCGGTTGAGCAAGAAACTTTTTCGCTATCGAGCAGCAGCAACATAGTCTCGTTTGGGGCTCCCGGAATAGTGATATTTGAGATTCCAGGCAATCTTAGAGTTGATCGCGAATTGATTGTAACTTCTGGAATCGCATCGGTAATTTTTGCTTCAAATTCCTCAAGCAAATTTGCTACATATTTACCGTCGTAATTGCATTCTTTGACTGCGGCGGCAAAACCAATAATCGAAGGCGCATTGACGGTGCCGCTGCGAATCTCGCGTTCCTGACCACCACCATGAATCAGCGCTGGAATATCTACTCCCCTCTTCAGAATAAGTGCGCCGACGCCGATTGGTCCCCCGACTTT
>CAZMBG010000111.1:0-1266 GCA_964564615.1 uncultured Candidatus Planktophila sp. | reverse complement strand
GCTTGATGCTCTATGGCGCTAACGACAATCACAGGTCTATGAGAGTCGGAATTGCGTAGCCAATATATTCCTTTAATTGCGATGTTATTGGCCTCAGTTCCAGATCCAGTGAAGATTACTTCGTTGGGATCAGAGCCAATTGCCAGCGCAATTACATCACGCGCATCTTCTACGCTCTTTCGAGCAGAGCGGCCATCGGTATGTAATGAAGATGGATTACCTACCTGCGCGAGAGCTGCAGTCATCGCAGTAATTGCGAGAGGGTTCATGGGCGTTGTTGCCGCATGATCGAGATAGGTGCTCACAATGACCATTCTAGTTTGAAAGTCTGCCTAATCTTTACTTGAAGCAAGCTTTTGCCCTTGCTAGCATCCCAAGGATGCGAAACCGGGCGATATTACTTCTCACAGGACTAGTAATTTCAGTTGCGCCAGGTATCCCCGCTCAGGCAATTTACAACGGGAGCGAAGTTTCGGGGACACCATATGTTTTGACTCTGTTGACTTCGAAGGAAGCTCGAACTTCATTCTGCTCAATGGCTTTATTGACAGAAAGAATTGTGGTGACAGCTGCGCACTGCGTCATCAAAGATCAGGGAGCAGCCCCGGAACTTCGATGGGATATAAAAGATATATATGTGAGCCAGCCAGGCGCAAATGTGACAGTAGACGATATTTCGACTCGAGTTCGCGTGATGCAGGTTGTGACCGAAGATGATTTTGTAAATACCTGGAAACCTGAAGTTAATGATCGCCGTACTCAAATCAACGATATTGCATTTCTCTTCCTACAAAAGCCACTTGTTAAAGGATATTCAATACCAGTGGCAACTGAAGAGGAGGTAAATGCTGCAATTCAAACACGCGCGCTGATTACCCATTACGGATATGGCTTGCAAACTCAATTTGCGCAGTCGCACTCTCCTTGGATGGCAAAACTTCCATTAAGAGTGAGCAGCGATGCCCACCTTGATCCAAATAAAGTTATATATGGTGAGGAAGGTTCGGCAGCGTTATGTCCGGGAGATTCTGGAGGACCGTGGTATCTCAATGTAAACGGAGTAATGAAAATTGCAGCGGTCACTGTCGCTGCTTCTGGATGTAGAGGTAATGCTCCTTATAACGGCGGAACTCTGGGAACACGTATCTACCCATATTTGAATATGGCTATGGAGAAATGGCAAACATTCTTAAGAAATGAAGCAGAAATTTTGCAGATTGAAAAAGCGAAAGCTGATGAATTAGAGAAAACTCGTCAGAACGCAAT
>CAZMBG010000110.1:0-3818 GCA_964564615.1 uncultured Candidatus Planktophila sp. | reverse complement strand
GATGGCGCTCATCACCATCAGTGATGGGGAGAGCGAGAAGAGCGTTTTGGTGAGCCATCGTGGAGTGCGCCATATTGATGCCGATCGCTACTTAGAGGCGCCGAAAGAGAGATTGCGGCCGAAACACGCAGTGAAGAGAGATATTGCAGCGGCTGCTATGCAGGGTGCTGGCTGGTTTTTGGCAGCGGTGCTACTCACCTTTGTTTCACTTACTGCTACTGGTTTAATGAAGGCGCAGGTAATTCTTACTAGCTCAATGTCACCCACAATCAATCCTGGCGATATTGTTCTTGAACTTTCTCCGGATCGGATCAAACCACAAGTCGGATCTATCGCAACCTATGTCGGCAAACGTATGGATGGTTCGGTTGTGGCTACCTTTACCCACCGAATTGTGGGTATAGATGAAAAAGGAAATTACATATTTAAGGGAGATGCAAATAAAGATGCGGATGTGCAACATCCGACAATCGATGAAATAGAAGGCGTTAAATTCCTGTTGATTCCAAAAGTTGGCTCGCTCTTATCTCCTCGAATGATCATGATGTTGTTGCTGGCAGGTTTTGGAATCTGGCTGATTGTGGATGCGTTTCGCCGTGAAGATTAAATTTGCCGCATTCCTTGCAGTTTTCTTTACAGTTTTTGCAATATCGCCCGCCACAGCTACCTACACTCCGATACTCACCTGGGAACGAGGTTTGGATCAATCTGTAGTCCTAGGTGGAAAGACAGATTCTTCACTGTGGACAATTACACTTAAAGGCAAAGGTGGAGAGACCTATACCTTCGATCGAAGTGGGAAGAATAGCGCCGGGTACTTTGTGTACACCATTTTTCTACCAACCGACTTTAAATTAGGGCGGTATGAAATTTATTCGTCAGCAATTGATCATCCTGAATCTCTGGTCAGTTATGTCGATGTGGTGAAGTTGCAACAATTCTTACCAGCTCGAGATACCCGAAGGTTCGGAACTATTGCCACAGTCGGTTTTACGCTTCTCAGCGTTCTATCCGCTTCAGGATTGGTGATTGCGCGGCGCGAGGAACTCGATAAAGATGAACACAACCCGACCGCAATAGATTTCAAGGAGAATACTGAAGAAAATTCTCGACGGGGAAAGTTCGATGAGATAGGTTGGGGAAAGTTAGGCTTTGTGAGAAAGCTAGATATTGCTCGCTTTACTCGGACCCGAAATCTCTTTCACGTCTCACCTCTCGCTGCTCGCATTGTTTCTGACTCTTCGTGGTTTCAAGCGCTCTTTGGCCCGCTAGTGCTCGCTTGGCCTATCGCCGGAGTCTTCGTAGGCCTGGCAATCGCAAACAACACCAATATGAGCACAACTTTGGTCCCAACGTCATTGGTTTTGGTAGTGACAGGAATGCTGTTAGGGATATTTGATGCGCTTGCTGGGACGCTGGTCGCGCTTACTTATTTCGTGTATGCGATTGTTTCAGGAAATCTAGTTAACATCATTGATCTCCGCACTTTATTAGGAGTCAGCCTGCTCTTTATCGCCCCACACCTTCTCGCCGGAACCATTCGACCAATTCGACGATCGGCTGATGAGTGGAAATTAATAGATCGCACCGCTGATGTTCTTGTAGCCAGCGTGCTAGCTGGATTTGCGACCAAGGGAATTATCTTGGCGCTAGATGGCCTGAGTTTGCAGCAAAACCATTTAAGTAAGAGCGCTATTTCTATCTCAATACTTGTCTCAATCGCGGTTGCACTTCGCTACCTCACCGAAGATGTTACTTTGCGATTAGCTCCAGCCCGTCTGAATTATTTGGTGCCTTCAAAGAAGGAGGAGCAAGAAACATCCTTCTTTATCTTGGGATTAATTGTAAAAATCGCAATTTTCCTTCTATTTATGTATGGCTTCTTTGGTTGGTGTTGGCAGATTGGGGTAGCTCTCTTGAGTCTAATTGTGCCGGCAGTGATGAAATACAATGTCAACAAATTCCCAAACTCGCCAAAATTATTCCAAGCTCTTCCTTCTGGTCTACCACAAATGGTTTTGATGTTCTTTATTGGCATCTTTGTGACCGATTGGGCAGAGCAGCTGCCTTTGGTTGGCGAAGATCGATCCAAAACCATATTGGTATTTGTTGCTGTGCCGGGCCTAATTCTCAGTGTCATTAAGTTCTTCGGTAGATCCCCTTTGCCCGGGGACAACAAGTGGTACTCTCGCGAAAATATGAAAGCACTTCACTATGTTGGCGGTGCATTTTTGGTTGGAGTCGCTTTTGCACAACAGATTGGAGTGTTTGGATGACACAAATGATTCCAATTGAGTGGGAAAATACGAATTTTTATCGTGACCTGGAAGTATCGGTTGGGGCTGATATCTCAACAATAAAGAAGTCTTACCGACGCATGATGAAAGTTCTGCATCCAGATCTCAATCAAGATCAAGATCGAAATGAGCGTTTTGATGCCGTAATCTTGGCTTATTCAGTATTGAGCGACCCATTCACTCGCGATAAGTACGACGAGTACCTACTTGGTCCTGATTATCAAAAGCCTGCGAAGACTCCAAAGCGTCGCAAAAGCGCATTTCCTCTGTTGATTAGAATGTCACTCTTCCTTCTACTTTTATTACTGTTGCGCAATTTAGGAGTCGTCGGTCCTATGACTTCATTGCAATCTGCAACTTCGGATTCAGCCACTGCATCGAGTGGCACAACTCGAAATCCCATCATTATCAATTCTGGCAGCACCAATCAAGCGCTCGCACTTTTAGTCGGACCTCAAGGCCCACCGGGCGTTGCTGGAGTTGCTGGACGTGATGGATTTATTGGACTTAATGGTGCCCAAGGAAAAGACGGACTTCCTGGAGCACCAGGAGCTATTGGTCCACAAGGCCCTGCTGGACCAGCAGGTGCAAATGGAATTATCGGCAGCAATGGCAAAGATGGTGCACAAGGTCCAGCAGGTCCAGCCGGTCCAGCGGGTCCAGCGGGAGCAACAGGCCCGCAAGGTCCTCCAGGTCCCGGAACGGGTGTAGCGCTCTCTGCAGTTCCAATTGGTGATCCCAACTGTGCACTCGGTGGAACTCAGTTTGTCACCCTTGATGGCACTGTTTATTACGCCTGCAACGGCAATGGTGGCGGTGGTGGAATCGGTGGCGGTGGTGGCGGAACTAATGGTTTCTACATTGTTGCGGCAGTCTTCGGACTCACCAACTGTGATCCTGATGGTGTGCATATGGCGCTACTTACCGATTATCACAATATGGATTTCTTCGTTAGCGAAGTTGTCATAAGTCAAATCAACGGCGCGTGCAATAACACTGACTTCACCGTCATACTCAACATTAAAGCTTCAGGAACAAAGTTTGGAACTGCCAACACATATGCTCTTGGTGATGTAATTAGATGCTTTAAGACAGTGACTCTTACCACCAGCAGTCTCAACAATAGTGTGAGACTTGCGGACAATGAGTGTGCAAATAAGAACGTAGGCGGAAATAGAGCGGCATTTAAATTAAGTGACGTAAGTGCCCGAGATGTTAGCGATGCGGATGGCGGACTTGCTATCCAGATTTCGTCTTCGTGAGAGAGGAATAAAATATGACTTCCGATGAGAAAGATTTTGTAGAGGTTGAGGGCAAAGAACTTCCTTTAGCAACTCGCGATGAGACTCCGCCATTAATGCTAGATCTACCTGATGGACAACAACTTGTTGTTGGCAAATTACCTGATGGAATTGTTATTGAGATTGCGACTTGGCGGGGAACTGGCCGACCAGATTCGCGCACCAATAGAATGATGCTGGGAGTTTCTTACGATGAAGATGATGAATCGGAAAACATCCA
>CAZMBG010000109.1:0-3819 GCA_964564615.1 uncultured Candidatus Planktophila sp. | reverse complement strand
GGCCTCACGCTGGCTCTGCAGGTGACCACAATGCGCAAGAGCGATATCGACTCGGTCTACGCCGCTATCGCCTCTCTATCGCGCCTAGCCGCCCTCACAGGTACCTATTTCGCAATCGTGGGAATCTTCCTGGTGGCACGCATTCCAATTGTCGAAAAGGGCGTCGGTTACGACCGCTTAGTGCAATGGCACCGCAAGTTGGGGCCATACAGCCTCTATCTCGTCGGTTTTCACGTGCTCTTTATTATTTTAAGTTTTGCTGGACAAGATCACACTCCGCTCTATAAAGAGTTCTGGAATATGTTGCAAACATTTCCTTGGATGTGGCCAGCGCTCGCTGCCTTCTTCTTGATGGTGCTCGCCGGAGTTACTTCTTATAAAAAGGCGCGCGCGAAGATGAGCTATGAGACGTGGTGGATCATTCACGTCTACACATATGCAGCAATTGCGCTCTCATTTATGCACCAAGTGCTCAATGGCCAAATGTTTGTCAATCATCCACTTAATCGTTTGTACTGGACGCTGCTATATATCTTGATGGCAGCTGCAATTATTATTTATCGCTTTGGAATTCCAGTAGTGCGCTCGCTGGTGCACAACATTAAAGTTGAACGCGTTGTGGTGGAAGCGCCAGGTCTCTTTTCCGTCATTATGAAGGGTCGCAACCTCGATCAACTCAATGCAGAAGGCGGCCAATTCTTTGGTTGGCGCTTTCTCTCTAAGGGACATTTCTTAATGTCACATCCTTATTCATTATCTGCGGCACCAACAAAGACTCATATGCGAATTACTATTAAAGATCTCGGTGATCACTCACGCGATGTGCAACACCTCAAGCCTGGAACGCGAGTCTTTCTCGAGGGGCCATATGGCGCATTTGTAGCTGGCCGCGCCAAAATGCCACACGTTGTGATGATTGGTGGTGGTGTGGGTATCACACCAATTCGCGCGATTATGGAAGAGTTTAAGAACGGTGTACAGATTGATGTTTTCTATCGCGTCTCGCGCAAAGAAGAGTTGATTTTGAAGGATGAGCTCGATTATTTGGTCGCCAACTCCAATGGTCGTATCCGGGTCTATTACTTAGTTGGATCTCGGAAAGAGCATCCGATGGATGCAAAGTTCTTACAGTCCTATGCGCCGCGCATCGCCGATAGCGATATCTACATCTGCGGACCGGAGGCGTTAGTTGAGACGGTTCGGAAGGCAGCGCAAGAGTTGGGCGTACCTAAGAATCGATTCCACGATGAGGCATTTGCCTTTCATCCAGAGTAGAGAGCTCACATTTTCACCCGAAATTGGCAACCAAGATAGATAGTAATTACAGGAAAAACTCAGCAAGGAAGGTCATAGTAAAGATATGAAACGTGCATTACTTATCGCCGGCGGAACTGTCGGTGGCTTGGGTGCAGTACTTGCTGTAACCCCACCACAATTTACTTCGAGCGAATCTTCTTTGGCACTTGGCGGCACTAGCGCCGCACTAGGTGGTGGATCAACCACCACCCAAACAACAACACCTACCAGCACAACTTCGCAAACGCCTACCAAGGCAACGCCAACTGCAACTGCAAAGGCCACCGCAAAGGCCACATCTGCTGCAACCACAAAGGCAACGCCAAGTAAGAGCGCAAATTCAACAACTACCCAATCGGCGACACCAACTGCGACAACATCTCCAACCCCGGCAGCAAGTAAGACAACTACCTCTTCAAAGAGCATCACCGGCACATTTACCGGCGATGTTATCAATGTGGGTTATGGAAATGTGCAGGTACAAATCACAGTTGCTAACGGCAAGATCACTGATGCTACGGCGCTGCAAGCACCATCAGGTCGCAACCAACGCTGGACCGATATGGCAGTGCCAACGCTGCGCCAAAAAACTCTCGCTGCGCAAAGCGCAAATATCACAGGTGTTTCAGGAGCTTCCTATACCTCGTATGGTTGGTGGAAATCTCTGCAATCTGCGCTATCAAAGGCCGGTTTGTAACCATGTCAATCGCGCGCGGCGCATATGAAATTGAGGTATGGGGAACCATCCTCTATATCGAAGCCGCTTCAACTTCGGTGAGTCGATCCGTAATCGATCGCGCTGTTGATGACGTTCGCGAATTTGCCTATGCCGTTGATCGAGATTTCTCTACCTATAAAATTGACTCTGCCATCTCGCAGCTACGCCGAAATGAATTGCAGATTGGCCAAGCGCCACAAGTAGTTCAAGATGTGTGGGATTCGTGTCAGATTGCAAAGTATTTAAGCGACGGCGCCTTTGATCCTTGGGCGGTGCAAGGTGGTTTTGATCCATCAGGTTATGTAAAAGGTTGGGCGGCCGATCGCATCGCCGATATTTTGCAGAAAGCTGGCTGCCAACATATTCAGGTCAATGCTGCAGGAGATTTAACGCTGCGTGGCGGCAACCTCTTACCTAACGGCAACGTTGAACCGTGGAAAATTGGAGTTGTGAGCCCTGAAAATACTCAAGAAGTCTTGCGCATCTTTGAGATTTTCGATGGTGCGATTGCGACCTCCGGCACTTATGAGCGCGGCGCACACATCACCGATCCATATACCGGAGTTATTGCTATCGGTGCTCGTTCTGCAACTGTCATCGGTATTGATGGTGGTCTAACCGATGCATTGGCAACTGCGCTGATGGTGACCGGTCATGATGGAGCTAAGTTTTTTACCCAGAGCGAGTTAACTGGTTATAGCGCGTGGTGTATCGATCGCCATGAAGATAGTGCCTGGGGAATAGGACCAGTCTTTACCGATGAAATAGCGGCCCAGGCTAGTTAGTTGCGTTGAATAAATTTAAAATAATGTTGAGGCATTTCCACTACAGTTTCACGCCCAAAAATCAAGACATTGACCAGGAATTTATTGGATTCTGGAATTGATGTAATCAATCCTGGCAATGAGGCAAAAGGACCATTCACAATTTCAACTTTATCTCCGACCATTGGTTCATACTTCCCTAAAGTCTGAATAGGCTCAATTTGATTTGGGAATTTCTCTCTCCACCAATGTGAAAAACATTCCGAGCAAGGGGTTCGTTTATATTTAAGAATTGCATCTTCCATTGAAACTATGATGAGAGGTGGAGGTTCTCCTCCGTCATAGGTCGCTCTCGTCCTTCCACGTTTCATTGATGCGCACTCAGAAGTTCGATGATAGGTCTTCGCAACATTTCCTGGACTTATAACTACAGTTTCAAAACCTACTTGTTCTATATGTTTCTCAATTTGATCGGCAATCGAAATTTCGTAACTTTCCTCACCCAAAGCATGACTAGTTAGTGCAGCAACTTCTTGAGCGCTATCGGATATTTCTCTCAATTTGGAGGCTTTTCTTTTAAGAATTTCCTTCTTTAATTCAGGGACAATTTTCTGAAGTTCATCCCATTTAGATACAAAATTGTCGAAAGACTCGAAATTCTCTTGCTCTTTTAAGCGTTTAAGTAACTCTGGAAAGACGAGATATTCATCCTCAGAGAGATATTCGCTGATATCCCACAGTAAACGAAAATGCCACTCGGGCATTTTCGACTTGTATTGAGGAAGATTTGCAAAGTCAAGAGCGCTGATTTGATCACAAAACTCTTCAAAAGAGTCGTTAATTTGAAAATACAAACTTTGGAATTGACGGTAAAAAGATCGCCACCAAAATTGATCTCGCTCAACCACGACTAACCCCCAGAAATCTCACTTAATTAAGCGCTGACGCGATTGAGAATTCCAATTTCAACTTCGCTGAGGTGAACTACTTCAACAATTTCTCGTAATTGATCCACTGTTCGCGCTGACGCAATTGGGGTTG
>CAZMBG010000108.1:0-3829 GCA_964564615.1 uncultured Candidatus Planktophila sp. | reverse complement strand
GTTATGCATGGTGTGCAGGTATTGAATCAGGTGGAGCAACCGGTTGGGCTGCTACTGACTGGCTCGAAGAGTACGTTCTTCGCTACGGCGGAGTTGCTACATACAACTCATGGTGGAAGGGTAAGACTGCATTCAACTCTCCAGTTGTAACAAAGGCTGGTAACAAGGTTGCTGAGCGCCTCCTTTCAGCAGGTGCTGCAAACGGTGGCGGTAAGGGTCTTGCTGCAACATCATTTGGTAACACAGCTGCTCTCTTTGCAACTGATAAGAATAAGTGCTTCTTGATGCGTCAAGGTTCATTCATCACTGACTTCTTCCCAGATGCAATCAAGGCTGAATTCAAGGCTGGCGATTTCACACACGTTGGAGTCTTCAAGCTTCCAACACCAGCAGGAGCAACAGATGCTGTTCTCGGCGGTGGAGATCTTGCTGCAGCGTTTAACACAAACGATGCAACAAAGAAGGTAATGAGCTTTATCTTGTCTGACAAGCTTGGACAAGGTGCTTACTTGAGCAAGTACCCTTCATACCTCTCAGCTCACAAGACATTCCCATCATCTAAGTACACAAACCCAATTACAAAGACAATTGCACAGACACTCTCTGGCGCAAAGGCCTTTGGATTTGACGGTTCAGACCTAGAGCCAGCTGTTGTTAACGCAACAGAGTGGAAGGAACTCACAAACTGGTTCGCAGGTAAGAAGACAATGAAGCAGGCATTTGCCGCAATTGATGCTTCATGGTCAAAGGCTTAATTAGGTAACTAGTTAAGTAAGAAGTGAATCAGGTCGGCGCCGACAGGAAACTGTCGGCGCCGATTTCACTTAATTATCTCTTCCCAAAATCTAGAAATAAGAGTAGGAAAGTCCCGTGAAAGATATCTGGATTGCCATTGAGGCTATTGCTATTGGCATTACAGCCACAATGTTCTTTTATTGGCTCTTCAACAAAATTTCTGAAGCTCTTCCTGAGAAGTATCGCAATATCACCCAACCGTGGGTATATATCGGACCAGTTGTAGTTCTCATCACTGTCTTCCTGGTACTACCAACAATTCAATCAATTCGACTTAGCTTTATGCGCGAAGAGATCGATGGCAGCACAACGTGGGTTGGTTTAGAAAACTACAAAACCATTTTTGCGGATGCAGAGTTTCGCACCATGTTGGTCAATAACTTAATGTGGATTGCAATCGTGCCAATTCTGGTTGTAGCTATCGGCTTAGCAATTGCGCAGTTCAGCAATAACGTTGGCCCGAAACGGGAGAAAGTTTTTAAATCTCTTATTTTTATGCCAATGGCGATTTCATTTATTTCCGCCGCCACTATCTGGCGTCTAATTTATGCATATGTTCCTGAAGGTCAAACCCAGGTAGGTATTCTCAACGCAATCTGGGTGCAGCTCGGTGGCACCCCGCAAACGTGGCTGCAAATTGAAACTGGAAAACTCAACAACTTACTCTTAATGGTTATCTTTATCTGGCTCAATGCAGGATTTGCCATGGTTTTACTTTCAGCGGCGATTAAAGCGGTCCCAGAAGATACAATTGAAGCGGCTCGAGTCGATGGTGCCAATTCATTTCAAACATTTTTCCGAGTCATTTTCCCTCAAATTTGGGGCACGGTGCTATCAGTCTTTATTACAGTTTTAATTGGAGCAATGAAGATCTTTGACATTGTTCTTGCTATGACTGGAGGCAATTTCCACACCAACGTATTGGCACAGAATTTCTATAACGAATACTTCCAATATGGAGAAACAGGTAAAGCAATGGCCACGGTAGTTATATTGGTACTTGCAATCGCTCCTGTGATGGTTTATCAAATCCGTCACTACCGTAAGTTGGAGGCGGCTCGATGAATCAGAAACTTCGTAAGCGCATATTAGAGGCGCGAATTGGCTCAACACTCATTCTGCTCTTGTTATCCGCGCTATGGTTGATGCCAACCTTGGCACTTTTCATCGTATCGCTACGCGAATCAACGGAAAGCCAGATCACCGGTTGGTGGAACGCAATCCTAGATTTCTCACTGAACGGTTGGACACTTCAGGCATATCGTTCAATCCTCGACGTTAACGATTTGGGAAATGCTTTTCTCTCCTCGGTTGCAGTCACAGTGCCAGCAACAGTCCTTCCACTTCTCTTCGCGGCCTACGCTGCATATGGATTCACATTTTTAAAATTTAAAGGGCGCGAGTTTATTTTCTCGATCATCATTGGACTATTGGTAATTCCTCTTCAGGCCGCGCTCGTGCCAATTCTGAAGATGTTTTTGCTCATCGGCGACAAAACTGGTGTACATATTTCAGGCCAGTTTGCAGCAGCTTGGTTTGTTCACTCTGCCTTCGCGATGCCTTTAGCGGTTTATATCCTTCGTAATTACATGATGTCGATTCCAGGAGCCCTCATTGAGGCTGCGCGAGTCGATGGTGCAAGCAACTTCACAATCTTTTGGAGATTAGTTCTACCAATCTCAGTTCCTGCAATTGCATCCTTTGCCATTTTCCAATTCCTCTGGGTTTGGAATGACTATCTCATCGCCTTTGTTTATGTGGGAAATGAGCACCCGGTAATGACATATGCACTTCTATCAATGTTGGGTCAACATGGAGAAGGTTGGCAGACTGTAGCTGCCGGATCCTTTGTTTCAATGGCAGTGCCACTACTCATCTTCTTTAGCTTGCAGCGCTACTTTGTTCGCGGCCTTACTGCCGGATCAGTTAAGTAATTTAATTAATATTCTTTACTGTTTCCCGTATTACAAGTTCGGTAGGAACTTTGATATGAGTATTCTTACTATCAGGTTTCTCTAACTTCGCCATAATTTCTGATGCTGCTATTTGACCTTGAAATTGCACAGATTGTGCCACTGTGGTCAATCCGGTCACAGCCGAATATTCGTGATCATCAAAACCAATGACTGATAAATCTTTCCCTGCTTCCATTCCGCGTTTCTTTAGAGATTTCATAACACCAAAGGCCATTTCATCTGATTGACAGAAAATTGCCGTAGGAAGTTTTTTCCGACTTAACAGTTCATCCATTGCGAGTTCTGCAGTGTGGCTATCAAAATCTGATACCAACTCAAACGCGCGATTGAAATCAATATTATGTGAATTTAAGGTATCGAGGAAGCCTTTGAAACGCATTGAAGAGACTTGGAAATTGAAGGTTGAATCATCTTGCCCGCGGATAATTGCAATCTCCCTATGGCCATTTTCAATTAAGTGTTTGGTCGCGGTGGTGGCTCCAGCTACATCATCAATGGCAACTGTGCTGCATCGGTTATCTGATACACCAAGAAGAGATACTGGAATACCAAGCCCCAACATGGTTTCAAATTCACGTTCGGTAGGAGGCATCGAGATGACAATCAAACCATCGACTTTTCCCGCCAGCTTCTTCTGCTGAAAAATTCTTTGCCGAGCATCGATTTGGGCAAAGTTATAGAGCAGCAGATCCATTCCAGCTTCGCGGAGCGCTTGCTCAACGCCAGCTATCGCTTGCGCAAAGAACCACCGTGAGAGATAAGGAGCAACCACACCGATGGTGTTAGTGCGACCCCCATCGGTACGTGGAAGTAAATCTGGCCTTATGGGATAGTCCAGAGCTTGAGCGGCATCAATAATCTTCTTCCGGGTTCGTTCATTCACATGATGCATCCCTCGGAGCGCTCGGGAGACTGTTGCCGGCGATACCCCCGCCTTCTTTGCTATCTCCACAATCCCAGACATGGCGCATACAATATGCAAATTACTGCAAATTAGAAAGAATTTTCTGCAAATTTTTTCAGAGAGTAGGCGACGGTGTCATTAACAGACGATAAAG
>CAZMBG010000107.1:0-3843 GCA_964564615.1 uncultured Candidatus Planktophila sp. | reverse complement strand
TGCAGTTGCAACCAATGCCGAGTTGATCGATATCTTCAAGGCGAAGTTCACTAACACAACCAAGGTTGTGGCTTGGGGAAGCTCGCTAGGTGGAATCATCACTCAGACTCTCTCTGAGAAGTATCCAAAGCTCTTGGCAGCAACAGCGCCAATGTGTATGGCAGATAACATCTCTGCTGAACTCACAACTGCAGGTGACTTCCTCTGGGGCTTGAAGACTTTCTTCGATCCAACCATTAAGGGCGGAAATTACTCAGCTGGTGCTGTCGGTAACGCTGAAGCTCTTGGCGATATCGTGAAAGTTCTTACAGTTATGAGTAAGTTGCAGGCAGGCGTTGCAACTGGTGCATGGCCAGATTCTTCTTCACCAGCAGGTAAGCAGCTCGCAGCGGCAGGAATTCCTTCTCGTAGCGCACTCTTGCTCCTCGGTTTGATGTCAGGAATCCCAACTCAATCAGCACACTTCGACTCAGTATCGGGCCCTGAAGGTGCGCTTAAGTTGTCCTTCCCATTGGCTGTTAGCCCAGCGCTTGCAGTTCTTGAAAATGGTGCAAACGCTGCCATCTTGGCGATCCTTGCAACTCAAGATCTTGAACTTCAGGCTGGTGGAGTAGTCTTCGATAACAGCACAACCGATTACGCTGCACGAGTAGCTGACTCTTCAGTTATCTTCAATGCTGCGCTCTCAGGTAACACCGCCCTTCAAGGCATGCTCGGAGTACTTGCAGCATCACCACGTGTGACTGCAAACGCCGATGCGGCAAAGAAGATGGCGGCACTTGCTGCAACAACTGGAAAGATCAACCAGCCAACAATCTTGATGACTGGTGTGGCTGACCCAATTACTCCAGCAGGAGCATCACAGCGCATCGTAGATCTCTACGAAGAGCAATTTGCAGCCGAGAAGGAAGCAGCACGTATTGCTGACTTTAAGGCTGGAATTCCTGCTACCGCGTACAAGCGCAACTTGTTGATGATCTGGAGCACAACTCCTAAGTCATACACCAAGTTCGATGCTAACGGTGCGCCTATCACCTCAACCGCTGCTGCACCTGGCACCAACCACTGCAACTTCTCAACAGCAAATCTCTTGACTGTTGCACAGTTGATGGTTGAAAACGCTAAGGCTGGACAACTTGTCTGGAACGCAGCAACAATGACCAAGGTACGTAAGTCCGGCAACCTTTTGGTTGATCGCAACTACAGCGCACCTTGGCTTAAGTACTACAACAAGTAATTTCGATGTAGTACCTCAGTAAAGTACGAAAGACCTCGGCCGGATGGCCGGGGTCTTTCGCTTTCTGCAATAACCTTTGCTAGTGCTACGACGAGAAATAGCGACGCCTGATCAGATGCGTGAACTTGGAGCTGAGATTGGATCTCATCTTCAAGCTGGCGACCTTCTGCTGCTCAACGGGCCGCTTGGGGCAGGTAAAACTCTTCTCGTGCAAGGTATCGGTGATGCACTTGGCGCTGAAGATGTCACATCACCTACCTTTGTAATCTCCCGAATCCATGAAGGAGCGCTACCGCTGATTCACGTCGATACTTATCGATTGCTCGAATCTGGAAGCGCAGCGCTCTACCTGGATGATCTTGATCTCGATACTCCACGCGAAGGCGCTGTAACGTGTATTGAATGGGGAGGAGCTGAATCTGCCAGACTCTCCGATGATCGATTAGAGATTTTGATTGATCGCACCAATGAGACCCGCATCGTCACTATAAATCCGGTAGGAAAACGCTGGGCAGGATTTGAATTATGACGACAACGTTGGCAATCGATACCTCAACTTCACACACCATTGTTGGAGTTGTGCGCGAAGGTGAAGTTCTGGCAGAACTCCACCATGAAGGCGCTACAGATCATGGGTTTGCTCTGGCTAACTTAGTGTCCACGCTGTTGGCAGACTATCCGCAGATTGATCTAGTTGTGGTAGGAATGGGTCCGGGTCCATTTACCGGACTTCGGGTCGGAATTTCATTTGCCCAGAGTTTTGCATTAGCTCGGGAGATTGAATGCAGAGGGGTCTGCTCACTCGATGCCATCAAGATTGAGCAAGACGAATATACGGTTGCCATTGATGCCCGCCGAAAAGAAATTTACTGGGCTCGATACCGCAATGGTGAGCGTATTGAAGGCCCATCAGTTAATAAGCCGGAAGATGTCAGTGACTTTATTATTGGCGAACTTCCGTCTGTGCTGAAATTGGTTGAGCTTTCTGTTGCTCACAACATTACAGAACCCATGTACCTGCGTCGCCCTGATGCAATTCCAACATCGGAGCGCACATGATTTCCTATCGCCCACCATCACCGATGGATGTTGCAGTTTTGGTTGCACTTGATAAGGAGCTATTTCCTTACTCACCGTGGAGTAGCGCGCAATATAAAGAAGAATTGGCCGCGATCCCAGCAACTCGCTTTTACTCTATTGCCGAAAATGAGAAGGGCGAGATCGTTGGATATGCCGGCGTATTCTGTCCTGGCGAGGATATCGAGGCAGATATTCTCACTCTTGGCGTCATCCCTTTATATCGAAGGCAAGGCATAGCCCGTGAACTGATGAGACAGATGGAGTTTTGGTGCGGCGAGCGCCAGGCGAGCGCAATAATGTTAGAGGTAAAGATCGATAGCGTTGAAGCAATCGCACTTTATGAGTCCTTGGGATATCAGAAAATTGCAATACGCACCGATTACTTTGGTCCAGGCTTAGATGCACAAGTGATGCGGAAGGTTCTATAAATGTCAGAACCGCTAGTACTTGGAATCGAAACATCGTGTGATGAAACTGCGGTTGGCATTGTGCGTGGTCGAACGCTATTAGCAAATCACATTGCTTCTAGCGTTGACGAACACGCACGTTTTGGAGGAGTAGTTCCTGAAATCGCTTCTCGTGCACATTTAGAGGCGATCTTGCCAGCTATCGAAGGCGCAACCAAGAGCGCTGGTATCAAGTTGCACGATATTGATGCAATCGCGGTAACTGGCGGTCCTGGCTTGGTAGGAGCGCTCTTAGTTGGGGTTGCATCAGCAAGTGGATTAGCGCACGGACTCGGCAAACCTTTATATGGTGTTAATCATTTAGCAGCTCACATCTCAGTTGATTATGTGACTCATCAGGATCCACTTGACCCCACCATTGCCTTACTCGTAAGCGGCGGCCACTCATCGTTATTGCAAGTAAATGACATTACCGGTGATATTAAAAAACTTGGTGCCACCATGGATGATGCAGCAGGTGAAGCCTTTGACAAGATTGCTCGAATTTTAGAATTAGGTTTTCCTGGCGGACCTGCTATCGATCGTGAAGCTAGAGATGGTGACCCTGACGCAATTGATTTCCCGCGCGGCCTCACAACTTCGCAGGATTGGCAGACCCGTCCTTACGACTTTTCATTTAGTGGTTTAAAGACCGCAGTTGCTCGATATCTCGAACAGGTTCCAGACCATATTCGGGCCGATGTTGCCGCCTCATTTCAAGAGGCAGTTGTCGATGTCCTGCTCCAAAAATCCCTCCACGCCTGCAAGGAGAGTGGGATTGACTCGCTCGTCATCGCCGGGGGAGTTGCCGCCAATTCCCGGTTACGACACCTTGCCAGCGAGCGCTGCAGCAGAGCGGGCCTTCGTCTGCGGATTCCAGCGCCCGATCTCTGTACCGATAATGGCGCTATGGTGGCCACTCTCGGCTCTCTCCTCGTCTCCGCCGGCCGCTCGGCCAGCCCAGCCTTCGATGCCAGCTCATCGCTCCCCGTGGAAACGGTCAGCCTCTAGGCGCAATCGGCGGAGGATTTGGCGGTTGGGAATAGCCGCCCTAGGCTTGGCGTTAGCACTCTCGAGCCG
>CAZMBG010000106.1:0-3867 GCA_964564615.1 uncultured Candidatus Planktophila sp. | reverse complement strand
CCAAAACGCTCTTCACAAGCAACTACAACTTCAACCATGCTAAGTGAGTCAACTTCGAGATCTTCGGTGAAGTTCTTATCGAGCTCAATTTCTGATGCTGAAATTCCAGCAACTTCTTCAACAATCTCTTTGATTCCTGCAAGTACATCTGCTTGAGCAAGCGCCATTCTTTTCCTCTTCTCTTTCAGTATTTCTATTCATTGTTTTTGCTGATCGCGCTAGATATCTAGCGCGATGAGTAATGTAGTAATTCTCTATGAAAAGCGACGCTACTTCCTAGTATCACGCTTATTTTTGCCAGATTTTTATGGTTTTGGCGGAAGTTTGACTACCTGACCTGCATAAACGAGACCTGCGCCATAGCCAATAATCAGCGCCAATTTCCCATGCAATTCAGGGTGAGTTTTTAATAATGCATCCATAGCAAGTGGAATCGATGCGGCTGATGTGTTGCCATTTGTTTTGATATCGTCAGCAATAACGACGTGATTTGGAAGACCAAGATCTTTTGCCATTGATTCAATAATGCGCATATTTGCTTGGTGCGGAATGAAGGCATCGATGTCATTAACTGTTAACCCTGCGATATCTAGGGCACGTTGAGCTGCTTTGGACACTGAGAAAACTGCCCAGCGATACACCTTCTGTCCTTCTTGTGAAATGTTTGGCCAAGAAATTCCAGCAACAGTGGTCTGGTTTTCATGATTGCGTACTTCAGTCCAAGCCGGATTCATAGTTATTGCATCGCGATTATCGGCATCTGATCCCCAAGCAACCGGACCAATACCTGGCGTATCAGATTCTCCGATGATGACCGCACCTGCGCCATCGGCAAAGATGAAGGCAGTTGCGCGATCTGTTGGATTCGTAAAGTCAGAAATTTTCTCAGCGCCAACTACAAGCACCTTCTTAGAGGTTCCCGCTTTTACAAAATCGTGAGCCATGGAGACGGCGTAGCAAAAACCCGCACAGGCCGCGTTGATATCGAAGGCAGCTGCAGTTGGATTGCCCAACTTTTGTAGCAGGGCAGTTGCTGCAGATGGAGCTTGATAAGGAAAGGTAATAGTGGCAACAATGACGGTATCGATATCATCAATAGTGAGCTTGGCGTTTTTTAAAGCATCTTCAGCTGCCCAAATCGCCATATCAAGCACTGACTCAGTGTGATCTGCAATGCGACGAGCGGCAATTCCGGTGCGCTGTTGAATCCACTCATCGTTGGAGTCGATTTTATCTACGATTTCCGAGTTAGGAACAGTTCGCTTAGGTCGATAGGCGCCGACCGACAAGATCTGGCTTTCACTTCCGATACGTGGAGTAATTTCCATTTATTTTCCTCCGTGCTGATCGATAAAGCTTTGGACTTCCTTAACTTCGGCAGGTGACTTGAGCGCTGATTGCAACCATTGTTTAAATTCTCTCTTCATCAACCCCAGTAATGTTCCAGCTGGCGCGACTTCCACGGCACTATAAATCTTCTGCTGCAATAAAGTCTGCATACATAAATCCCAACGCACTGGATTAGCAATTTGGTTCACTATACGATCGAGAATCTCACGGCCATCTGTGACGATAGCACCATCTTTATTTGAGATAACTCCACTTGATGGGTTGGAGACCTGAATGCTCGCCGCAAATTCACGAAGTGGTTCGACTGCAGATTGCATATAAGAGGTGTGAAAAGCACCGGCAACTGCAAGCGGTCTAACTCGAGCCCCTTCAGGTGCAAGTTTTGCTAAAGATTCGAGATTGCCCGCCGCAACGATTTGCCCGCCACCATTGTCATTAGCTGCAACTAAACCAGCATCTGAAATTGCCTGCAGAACCACAGCACGTTCGCCACCAAGTACAGCGACCATTCCAGAAGGTGAGGCTGCTGCAGCTTTCGCCATCTCAACGCCGCGCAAACGTACCAATTTCATAGCATCAATATCGGAGATAGTTCCGGCGAGGGTAGCCGCGGTAATTTCACCTACTGAATGACCGGCAAAGAATTTTACTTTTCCAGATGCGTGCAAAGCGCGAAAAGATAATAATCCAGCTGCAACGATGAGTGGTTGGGCATTGGCAGTATCTTTAATTTCATCGGCTTCTGCTTCCGTTCCAAGGCGAAAGAGATCGAGATCAATTGCCTCCGACCATTTTTCGACAAGAGCCCGGTTTCCATCTTCTTCAATCCAAGGCGAAAGCATTCCGGGAGTTTGAGACCCTTGCCCAGGAGCAACTACTGCAAGCATTTGGTAAGAATATAACTCGAGTTATTTACCCACGAGTACCTGCGTGCGAAGTCGAAATTTAGTGGCGTGTGACTAGCCACACTTGAGCGCAGTGCGGCGCAACACTTACTTTGGTGGAAGGCTGAGTAAAGACAGATTCGTGGTGAGCAACCGCAGAACTTGCATCGAATATTCGGTGATAAATCATTCCCCAATGTTCATCAGGCAAAGTAAATTCAGTTGTTTCGGTAGAAGAATTTAATAGGAGCACTAATCCGCGATCCGGGCCAGCATCGATAAAGATAGTAAGACTGCGCTTATCGCCATCTTCCCAATGCTCTTCAGTCATCTCTCGGCCACCAAGACTGAACCAGGCGATATCTTTTCGTTGAGTACCTAAGTCGATGCGACCAGTAAAGAATTCAGCAGCGACATCAGCGAGATATGTTTTACGTATATTCGCCAACGCCGCCACTGCGTCTTGAATGTCTTTCTCATCTTCGGAGAGCTGCCATTTATTTGCCCAACCACCCATAAAGTTTTCGGGCGCATCAGGTGAATCAATTGTTAAGTCACGTGGAACTGAATACGCGTTATTTGACCCATTCTGCGAGCGAGAAATTTCATCTCCCATCGTGATCATTGGTACACCTGCAGAAAGCAGGAGAGTCGTCAGAATAGATTTCTTTAATGTGTGCCTGCGATGATTGATACTCGAATCGATTGAGGGGCCTTCAATTCCAACATTCCATGAGCGATTTTCGCTACTTCCATCGCGATTATCTTCTTGATTAGGCAGGTTGTATTTTTGCGAATAGGTGACAAGATCATTGAGAGTGAATCCATCGTGGGCGCTAATAAAGTTGATAGATGATGTTGGTCCACGATGGTAGAAAACATCGGAGGAACCGCTGATAGAAGAGGCAACATCGGAGACACCTTCACCATATCCGCGGGCCAAATCACCTAACCAAAATTGACGAACTGAGTCGCGATATCGATCGTTCCATTCACGCCACGGGTGGGGGAAGTCGCCAAGCGAATAACGCGAAATATCCCAAGGTTCAGCAATCATCTTGAAATTGCGCAAAACCGAATCGGCTTCAATGGCAGACATCAAAGAAGAGTTAAATGCCGAGCTACTTGTGTATAAGGCGGTAGCCAAGTCAAAACGGAAGCCGTCAACACCAATCACTTCAACCCACCAACGGAGCGAATCAATAATGTGCCGTACGGCGTGCGGCTTGCTGGCAGCGAATGTATTTCCGCAGCCAGTGACATCTACATAATTTCCGTTTCCGTCTTGGCGATACCAGAAATTATTATCAATACCTTTATAAGAGAGCGTTGGACCACCAACTCCGCCTTCGCCAGTGTGGTTATAAACGACATCAAGAATGACTTCGATACCTGATTCGTGCAAACGGTCTACCGCCCACTGTAATTCTGAAATCGGATCTTCGGTTGCAGCATAATCTTTATGCGGTGCTGAGAATGCGATTGCGTTGTAGCCCCAGTGATTACGTCGACCGCGATGCCAAATTGCTGGTTCGGTAATAAATGAATGAATCGGCAGTAGTTCAAGCGCGGTTACGCCAATATGTTTCAAATGTGCAATTGTGCTTGGATGACCAAGCGCTCGATATGTTCC
>CAZMBG010000105.1:0-3871 GCA_964564615.1 uncultured Candidatus Planktophila sp. | reverse complement strand
GTTGCACAATCAATCGATTTAGCTCTTAATGCTTTGGATGAAATTGAAGAACCCCTTCCTCAGTGGATTCTCGATAAGTATCAATATCCAACGCTGCGAGAAGCGTTTACACATCTCCATCACCCAGTGGATTTAGACCAGGCTGAGTTGGCACGCCGGCGCGTGACTTATGAGGAAGCGCTTGTTCTTCAATTACTTTTAGTAAAGCGAAAATCTGAGCTTGCATCACAACCAGCGGTTGCGCGCCCTCCTCAAGTCGGACGGTTGCTCGATAGATTCGACGCAGCGTTACCTTTCGAATTGACCCCTGGTCAAAAAACGGTGGCAGCGGAAATTTCCGAGAATTTATCGGCCGACCATCCGATGCATCGTTTATTACAAGGCGAGGTGGGTTCCGGTAAGACGGTGATAGCGCTAAGAGCTGCTCTGCAAGTTATAGATAATGGCGGCCAAGTCGCGCTCCTTGCACCAACCGAAGTGTTAGCTGCCCAACATCTCAGAACCTTTCAAAAATTACTGGGGGATTATGCGCGCGGAGGCGAGCTCGGGGCGCGTGAAGATGCCACATCATTGGCGTTATTAACCGGATCGCTGAACGCTGCTGCTCGGAAGGATGCACTAGCCCGGATTAAGTCTGGTCAGGCCGGAATTGTGATCGGCACCCACGCTCTCATCTCAGAGGGCGTTGAATTTCATGATCTAGCGCTTGTTATTGTTGATGAGCAGCATCGCTTTGGCGTCGAGCAACGAGATGCCCTCAAAGCAAAAGCAAAAGTCACACCGCATGTACTGGTAATGACTGCTACGCCAATTCCACGCACGGTTGCCATGACTGTCTTCGGAGATCTAGATGTTTCAACACTTACAGACTTGCCATTTGGAAGATCGCCGATTGTCACCCACGTAGTACCGGTAGAGGAGAAGCCGCATTTCTTGGATCGAACCTGGCAGCGCGTGCGAGAAGAGATTGCGCAAGGAAATCAAGCTTATGTAGTTGCACCTCGAATTAGCGCCGAATTATCGGAAGATGCGGATCTTGAATTTCTGGAAGGTACTGATTCCTCACTTACCGCTGTTGAAGAACTCGGTACACAACTGCAAAGCGGCCCATTATCTGGACTTCGAATAGCCCCGCTCCACGGTAGACAGAGCACTGAACTGAAGGATGCGACGATGCAAGCCTTCGCGGCAGGTGAAATTGATGTCTTAATTTCAACTACTGTTATTGAGGTTGGAGTAGATGTACCCAACGCTACTTTGATGGTCATCATGGATGCTGATCGATTTGGCGTTTCACAGTTACACCAATTGCGCGGCCGAGTTGGCCGAGGAGTCTCTCCAGGAATGTGCTTATTGGTGACAAAGGCGCTTGCAGGCACTCCTGCACGCGATCGACTTGATGCCGTTGCATCCACCAATGATGGATTTGAGCTATCTCGAATAGATTTAGAAACTCGTCGCGAAGGTGATGTTCTAGGAAAGGCACAATCAGGTTCACGATCACACTTGCGATTACTTAAAGTATTACGTGATGAAAAGCTAATTGAGGCGGCAAGAGAGGATGCAGGTCAGTTATTAAATAACGGGCTTGAAAGTAAGTCCGCACTTGAAGAGGCTCTTCGCAAGATAGAATTAGATACCGCATCTGAATTTATAGAGAAGAGTTAAGGGGTAGACATGCGCATCATCGCTGGTGTTGCCAAAGGTCGACCGCTCAATCAAGTAGCCCCAAGCACACGCCCTACTTCTGATAGAGCTCGCGAGGCATATTTTTCATCTTTAGTATCAGAATTCGGTGACTTGTCAGGATTACGAGTACTCGACCTTTATGCCGGCACTGGCGCAATTGCATTAGAAGCGCTGTCACGAGGTGCGTCGATTGTCCATGCAGTCGAAAAAGATGATCTCGCCTGCAAGGCAATATCGGCGAACTATGATTCGATTAAGAGTGCGCAAGCTCCCGGAATATTTCATCTTTACGCGATGAACGTTCATAGATTTGTAGCAGATAAAGCTCAATATCAATATCACATTATTTATATTGATCCACCTTACGAAGTCGATGATGCAGATGTTGCCGAAACTCTTGTGCAATTAGCTTCAAATGGATATCTCCATCCAGATGCACTTATCGCAGTAGAGCGAAATTCAAGAGTAAAAGAATTGCTTTGGCCAGCAGGGTATGAAGAATTACGCACAAAAAATTATGGCCAAGCGGTGATTTTTTACGCATATCCTGCCCAGTGATAGCGTTCTCCTTGTGAAGCGCGCTGTGTGTCCGGGATCATTTGATCCCATTACTTATGGACATCTCGACATCATTGCCCGAGCTTCGGTTCAATTCGATGAAGTGATTGTTGCGGTATTCACTAATCGGAAGAAATCCGGATTATTCACTCCAGAAGAACGAGTCGATCTTATTCGCACCAGCATTTCAAGGTATCCCAATGTTCAAGTTGATTCAGGCAGTGGATTGTTAGTCGATTACTGTAAAGAGAATTCAGTTGATGTCATCGTAAAAGGGCTGCGAGCCGTTACGGATTTCGACTATGAACTTCAAATGGCTCAGGTGCATAATCAAGCTTCAGGTATCGAAACTATGTTTATGGCGACAGCGCCGGCACATTCATTCTTATCATCTTCAATTGTGAAAGAGCTTGCCTATTACGGGGGAGATGTATCATCGATGGTGCCACCACATGTAGATGCGGCACTGAAATTACGAGCAGAGGGAGCCAAATAATGGATTCAATAGAAAAGCTCAACACTGCAATCACTATGGTTGAGGAAGCGCGGGGAGTACCACTCTCAGCGTCGTGTGTCATTCATCGCGAACAAATGATGGAGATTCTTGAAGGCGCACGTGATGTTTTACCATCTGACTTATTTGAAGCTGAAAAGATTATTGCCGATAGAGAAAACATCGTTGAAGAAGGTCGGCTTAGCGCTGAGTCTATGATTGCCACGGCTCGCGAAGATGTTGCCCGCATGGTCGAACAAACTGCGATTGTTCAATCAGCGCGCGATGAAGCACAACGCATTCTTGATGAGGCGCGCGATCAAGCGGCAGCAGAGCGGGAAGAAGTAGAGAAATACATTGATGGTCGGCTTGCGACTCTTGAAGTTATTCTCAATAAGACCATGGAAGCTGTTGCGCGTGGACGTGAGCGCTTAGAAGGCGCAAATGATAAAGATGTACTCTCGCAACTCAATTCCGATAGATAGTTAGTGCAAATCTAGCGATGAGCAAGAATCCATTTATTCTCAATACTCACGATTTACCGCGCCGCCCAGGTGAAATGAAAGAGTTTGAGCTCGACATTCCGGCTCCGGTCCGAATTGGTTTGCCGCTGATTGCAGTCCCTGAAGGAGATGCGATAGAGCTCGATATTCGCCTCGAATCGGTTGCCGAGGGAGTGCTCGTCACGGCCGATTTATATACCGTTGCCGTGGGCGAATGCATTCGTTGTCTTGATGAAGTGGAAGAGGTCGTTGACCGTCAGATTCGCGAGCTCTATCGCTATGAGGCAACCGATGGACGAGGCCGCAAGGTTGCCGATGATGATCTCGAAAACGATGAGGATCTCTTTATGGAAGGCGATGACCTCAACCTGGAACTCCCCGTCATTGATGCCATTATCTTGAACCTTCCATCGAACCCACTCTGCGACCCAGAGTGCGAGGGGCTCTGCCCTGATTGCGGCCAGAAATGGGCGGATTTGCCAGAGGACCACGCACACGAGGTCGCCGACCCGAGGTGGGCGGGGCTGCAAGGCATCGATTTGGGGAGTAGCGAGAAATAGGCGATACTAAGCCCCTGCTCACCAAAGAGCGTTTGTTGATTTAAAGGACGGTTACCGTGCCAGTACCA
>CAZMBG010000104.1:0-3881 GCA_964564615.1 uncultured Candidatus Planktophila sp. | reverse complement strand
GCAGCAATCGTCGATATTATTGCAACAGATCACGACGAATAATTATTGTTGAGAATTCAAACTACCTAATGACGACATCTACCCAATATTCAGGAATTGGAGTTTCGCCTGGAGTTGTAGTGGGAGAAGTTCGCCGAGTAGTCACACAAAAAGTTTCTGGACCAGTACCAGCAAATCTGGCAGAAGTATTAGCTGCCCTCGATGCAGTTGGTTTAGATTTAGAGAATTCTGCCGCCACGATTGAATTGGAGGTCGCGAAAGAAGTTCTTGGCGCACAGGCCATGATGGCCCGCGACCCTTCTCTCGCAGAGGTACTAGAAGCATCACTTACAGCAGACCGAGTTTCGGATGTGCGTCCAATAATTGAAAGCGCGCTAGGTGGCTTTAAAGATGCACTGCTTGCTATTGGTGGATACTTTGCAGAGCGAACCGCAGATATCGATGAAATCGGTACCCGACTTATTAATAAATTGGCTGGAACCGAGAGCGCCGGTTTGACTCTGACATCTCCAACAATCGTGGTTGCAGAAGATTTAACTCCGGCAGATACTGCAGCGCTCGACCTTAAATTTGCTCTTGCACTTGTGTGTTCACACGGCGGCGCTACTAGCCATACTGCGATCGTTGCTCGTGGTCTTGGAATTCCGGCCATCGTCGGATGTTCGGGAGTTATGGATCTCGCAGATGGCACACGTGTGATGGTAGATGGCCGTTCTGGTGTGCTTGTTGTCGATGCGCCTGCCGCAGATATTGAATCGAGAATTGCGCATGAGGAGAAATTGAAAGCACGTGCAGCTGCGGTAACTGGGCCAGGGCGATTGAGCGATGGCACACCTATTCAATTGTTAGGTAATGCCGGAACGGTTGATGATGTGAAGGCAGCTGCTGCAGTTGGAGCAGAAGGAATTGGTCTCTTCCGCACCGAATTACTCTTCCTTGATTCACAAACCGAGCCGACGGTGGAGGAGCAGATCAAGCTCTATGCCGATGTCTTCACAGTCATGGCTGGCAAGAAAGTAGTGATTCGAACTCTTGACGCAGGTAGCGATAAACCAGTTCCTTACATCAATGCACCACACGAAGAGAATCCAGCGCTTGGAGTTCGTGGCTGGCGTCTTACTCGTACCAGCAATGGAGTCTTGGATCGCCAACTCGAAGCCCTCGCAGCCGCTTCCAAGAAGGTTGATGTGAAGTTATGGGTTATGGCTCCCATGATCAATACACCCGACGAAGCGGCAGATTTTGCCCACCGCGCAAAGGCGCTCGGAATGGCTACGCCTGGTGTCATGATTGAAACTCCAGCAGCTGCGCTCCACGCTGACCAGGTATTGGCAGAGGTTGAATTCGGCTCCTTTGGAACCAACGATCTCACTCAATATGTCATGGCTTCCGATCGAATGGATTCCCGACTTTCAGATATGACAACGGCATGGCATCCAGCAGTTTTACGTGCTATCAAAATCGCCTGCAACGATGCCGCAACAATTTCTAAGCCGGTGGGTGTATGTGGAGAAGCGGCCGCCAACTCTCATCTTGCCGCAGTATTAGTTGGCCTCGGAGTTTCTTCTCTCTCGATGGCGCCATCATCGCTACCCGAAGTTCGAGGCTTTCTAGCTTCGGTTGACCTCGATGCGTGTAAACGGGCAGCGGATGCGGCAGCGAGCGCCCGTAGCGCACTTGACGCAGAGAAAGCCGCGAAGGATATTCTTGGTTCATGAGCGCCGTTGATGCCCATGCAAAGTCGATTATCGCTAATTTAATTCAACGTACCGAAACTCTTTCAGTTGCAGAGTCTGTGACCGGCGGTGGATTGGGACATGCAATAACGACCATCCCTGGTTCATCCCAAGCATTCAAAGGTGGCATCATCGCTTACACCATAGAAGCAAAGAGAGAATTTCTCGATGTTCCTCAGGCTCTCATCGATCAACACACAGTAGTCAGTGAAGAAGTTGCAAATGCCATGGCCGATGGGGTTCGCAATCGGCTCGGCACCACATGGGGGATGGCCACCACTGGTATTGCTGGCCCTGGTGATTATGAAGGCATACCTGAGGGGACGGTCTGGATTTCAATTCGTGGCCCCATCAATCAGACCCTGCAATTACAACTAGATTCTGGGCGGGAAGCGATCCGTACCGGGGCAATATCCAGCGCAATCGCCACCTTTGCGCGTATTCTTAGCTTCCGGACCTTCTAACTCCCCACGCAGAAGGCGCACGAAAGGGCAACCATGATTCTTCTTCGCGAATCGGTAGGACAATCACTTCGCGCTGCCCGTATCGACCAGAAGCGCACATTGCGCGATGTTGCCCGGGAAGCACGCGTCTCTCTCGGCTACCTCTCTGAAGTTGAACGTGGACAGAAAGAAGCTTCTTCAGAGCTTCTTTCGGCAATTTGTGGAGCGCTTGGAATTTCATTATCTGCCCTCATCTCCGATGTTGTGAGAGATATTTCTTCACAGGAAAGTGCAAAACTCTCCGTTGTCGATGCAGCCTAAATACGCATTGCAAGGCAATGTGCATCGCCGCACCGAAGCGGCAATTCTTGAAGGTGCGAAAGATCTTATTTCACGAAGCGGTATCGCCAATCTCTCAATGATTGAAATTGCCGATCACTCACAAGTCTCGCGCGCTACTTTATATAACCACTTTCGCGATAAAGATGCTGTTCTACGCGCACTATTAACCTCTGAAATCAATCGATTGGTAGCAGCAGCAGAGAAGGCACAGGCCCCAGCACACGTACTCGAGTCGCTATCACGAGCAATCTCTACCGATCCAGCGTTAGCCGCGATGCGTCAATATGATGGAGCGGTTATTACCGCTATGTTGACCCACACCACACACGAGCATTACCTGACCATTGCTAAGTTGGTTTTCTCAGCCACCAAATCAGAGGCTGGCACCGGAATAGCTATGCGTTGGTTGATTGGCCAAGTGATGCAGCCACTGACAGCTGAGCAATCACGTCAGCAAGCGCTCGCTTTAGTTGACAACACAATCTTCTAAATGCGAATCTCCGATCTCCGCGAAAGATTGGCTCTCTCTTTTGGTTCAGATTGGGCTCCATCATTTTCGCGCGATATCGCAATCTCAGAACTCAACTCTCTCACCGTCAATGAGGCGCTAGATAAGGGTTACGAACCTGATGTCATCTGGAAGGCTGTCTGCAAACAGTGCCCGCATGAGACTGCGCCTCAGCGCTAGCTTTAAATTCAAGGCAGGGGAGGGCATGTCGGTGGCGGCGGCTACATTAGGGCGTGTCGGAGTGGTTTTCGAACAGATGTTCGAGTACCCTTCTACATGCACAACCAGAGCGGTCTCATCTTCCGCCCACAGCGTCTCTATAACGCTCGTTGGCCGTCGTTGAATTTCCGTACCTTCTGGGCCGATTCCATACGGCGGGCTGAGAAAACCCCGGCGTTCGACATATAAGGAGATATGCAATGGCAGCTAAAGATGCCAATAAAGAAACACCTGCAACATCCGATCGCCAAAAGGCGCTCGACACCGCTCTCGCTCAAATCGAACGTCAGTTTGGTAAGGGCTCAGTTATCAAGATGTCTGAAAAGCAAGCCCAGGTCATCGAAGTTATTCCAACTGGTTCGATCGCTCTCGATATGGCCCTTGGTATTGGCGGCCTTCCACGTGGTCGCGTTATTGAAATTTACGGGCCAGAATCATCAGGTAAGACAACTCTTACTCTCCATGCAATTGCAAACGCCCAGAAGAATGGCGGCATCTGCGCCTTTATCGATGCAGAACATGCTTTCGATGCCGAATATGCAAAGAAACTCGGCGTTGATATCGATGCGCTCCTAGTCTCACAGCCAGATACCGGTGAACAAGCTCTTGAAATTATGGACATGCTTGTCCGCT
>CAZMBG010000103.1:2129-3898 GCA_964564615.1 uncultured Candidatus Planktophila sp. | reverse complement strand
TTGATGCAACACTTGATGCAGCAGCTGCTATCTTGAAGAAGAACTTCGCTGCATATGCAGCAGGTCTCTAATTATTAAATAACTAGAGTCAAGAGGCCCGCTATCTCACACGAGGTAGCGGGTTCTCTTTTTCCCTAATTACAAGTAAATTACGCATATGATGTATCGCCTAGCAGGTTTTACTGGACTGCGCGCTCAAATCTTCAAAATCGCATTTATGGCGATCATCGATGCAGTTCTTGTCTCAATGTTCTTTGCATCGCTGGCCAAGGAAAATGCATCCACACTTTCTACTGTTATCGCAGTAATTTTCCTGGTGGCAAACTTTGTCTACTTTGCAAAGTTCACTCTTCCATTTAAATTCTTACTTCCTGGCTTAATTCTCTTAATTACCTTTGTTGTGGTTCCAGTTATCTATACCATTCAAATGTCTGGGTATCAGTACAAGACCGGCAATGAGATTTCCAAGAGCGATGCCATTATTCAAATTAAAGCTAATGGTCTTTCTATGCCAGATGATGCGATTACCTTCGACATGGTGCTCGGCTCATACAAGGGCAAGCCGGCAGCTTTGCTGACTAGCCAAGTTGATGGCGTAGTCTCACTGGCAACAGAAGAGAAGGTTTCACCTCTTTCCTCTGGCAGCTATACCGTCAATGACTATGGCGTAGCAAGCACGTATGAAGGATTTGAAGCGTACACACCTGAGTATGCGGCAAATAATGAAGCAGCGATCATCAACTTAAAATTTCCAACCCGGCTCGGTAGATTTATTGCACCACAAGGGCTTGATGTAGCTTCGGAGCTCACTCAAACTCTCTCCTATGATGCTAAGACAGATACCTTTAAAGATATTGTCGATGGCACTATATATAAGGACAATAGCCGCGGAAATTACGCAGATACCCAAGACCCTAACCATGTACTGACCCCTGGCTGGCGCGCCTGGAATGTCTTTGAGAATTACACCCATCTCTTAACTGATCCCAATGTTCGTGGCCCATTCTTAGGGGTCTTCGTCTGGACAATCACATTTGCCACCACAACCGTTATTTTGATGTTTGCAGTGGGGCTCTTGCTTGCTATCACGCTCAATCAAAAGATTGCCTTCCGGCGTTTTTATCGATCTATCTTGATTCTGCCCTATGCGATTCCAAGTTTTATGTCGATTCTCATTTGGAACGGCATGTTTAATCGCCAATTTGGCGCTATTAACGCCCTCTTCGGAGTGCAGATCGATTGGTTTAATAGTCCTTGGCTCGCTAAATTTGTAATTCTGCTGGTCAACCTGTGGCTCGGCTTCCCATATTTCTATCTCATCTCATCTGGTGCGTTGCAATCAATTCCGGCCGAACTAGAAGAAGCGGCATCTATCGATGGTGCCAATAACCGAGAGATTATGACCAAGATTAAGCTACCTCTTATCTTGCAAATTCTCTCACCGCTCTTGATCGCATCATTTGCCTTTAACTTCAACAATTTTAATATTGTGTATATGTTGACCGGCGGTGGCCCTACCGATGTTCTGCACGGAAAGACAGCTGGTGCCACTGATATTTTGATTACCTACACATATAAGACCGCCTTCGGATCGCAAGAGCAGAACTTAGGACTTGCGTGTGCTATCTCCATGGTGATCTTCTTTATCGTCGGAAGTATCTCGCTCTGGTCGCTACGTCGTTCGAAGGTATTGGAGACGCTCTAATGACAACCATCACAACTACTCGTCGACCAAAACATATTGGTTCTCACATCTTTATCTGGGCGCT
>CAZMBG010000103.1:0-2029 GCA_964564615.1 uncultured Candidatus Planktophila sp. | reverse complement strand
CTCGGACTTCAAGCTTTATTGCTGGTACAAGTCTTCCCATCATTCCTCGCGCTGGCAGCTATCTATGTGATGATGGAGCGCGTCTATACCGTCTTCCCGGCAATCGGTCTGGGTTCATTGGGAGGCCTACTTCTGATCTATCTCGGCGGTTCCATGGGTGTTAATGCCTGGTTGCTGAAGGGCTATATCGACACCATTCCGATGGAGCTCGATGAAGCGGCCCGTATCGATGGCGCAAGCTCATTCCAGGTTTTCTGGTTGATCTTCTTCCCGCTTGCAGCGCCGGTATTGGCAGTTACTGCGCTACTTTCATTTATCGGAACCTTTAATGAGTTCGTTCTCGCCTCTCTCTTCTTGCAAGATGTGAACTCTCGTACCGTTGCAGTTGGACTCCAACAATTTGTGGGACAACAGTTCGGTCAAAACTGGGGACCATTCGCTGCTGGTTCATTGCTAGCAGCAATTCCATTGGTAACGCTCTTCCTCTCTATGCAGCGCTTTATCATCGGCGGTCTTACCCAGGGCGCTACGAAGGGCTAATTTTAATGAATCAGCTTGTGCCACATCACGATGGCAGTGAACTCTATGTCAGTAACTCCGCACCGAAAATTGGTGATGTCGTTGAATTTAAGATTCGCATTCCAAAGAATCTAAAACCTGATCAGGTATTTATCCGTTTCTTCCACGATGGCGAACCTCGAACTCGCGAAGCTAAGAAGCGTAAAACCACTCGAGTTGAAAGCTGGTGGTCGGTTAAAGTTGAAGTTATCAACCCAGTTTTTCACTACCGCTTTATGCTGGTGGAGAAAGGCAATTACAGTTGGTATAACGGCGTCGGACTCTTTAACCACGATGTCACCGATCGAGAAGACTTTCAAATCATTGCAAAGCCTGCCTATCCGCAATGGATTCAGAGCGCGGTCTTCTATCAAATTTTCCCTGACCGTTTCGCCAATTCAGGTGCTGAGCGCACATTGCCTTCGTGGGCTGTCCCGCGCAACTGGAACGATCTACCAAAAGGTCGCGATAAAACTACCGGTCAAGAGTTTTACGGGGGAGACTTCCCTGGCATTACATCGAAGCTTCCCTACTTAAAAGAGCTTGGGGTAAGCGCGATTTACTTTACGCCGGCTTTCCCATCGCGCAGTAATCATCGTTACGATGCAACGAGCTTTGAAGAAATTGATCCATTACTTGGTGGAAATAAAGGATTTATCGAGTTTTCAAAGGCAGCCCATAAGGCCGGATTTAAAATTATGGGCGATCTCACCACCAATCATTGTGGCGCCGGCCATCCTTGGATTCAAAAAGCTCTGGCTGATAAGAACGCAAAAGAGCGCGAATTTTTCTATTGGGATAAATCAATCAAGCATGGGTATGTGGGTTGGTGGGGCTTGGCGAGTCTGCCTAAATTAAATTACAACTCACAGCGTCTGCGCGACATCATGTATGCCGGCAAAAAATCAGTAATCCGTAAGTGGTTATCAGCTCCATATAACTTCGATGGATGGCGCATCGATGTTGGAAATATGACGGGTCGATATTTAGCAGACGAT
Source organism: uncultured Candidatus Planktophila sp. (assembly GCA_964564615.1). Lineage (GTDB taxonomy): Bacteria > Actinomycetota > Actinomycetes > Nanopelagicales > Nanopelagicaceae > Planktophila. Next base: position 473 of record CAZMBG010000103.1, on the reverse strand, counting down.
CTCAATCAAGAAATATCTCGCGGCTTCCGCAAAGCGATGGATGAAACAAATCCCAGCGCGTGGCTCGTGGCTGAGAATGCTGATCACTCACCAAGCGATCTTGATGGATTTGGTTGGCACGGCACCATGAACTACAACGGTTTTGCCAGACCACTTGTTAATTGGTTTAACGTACCGTCAAAGCAACTCGGCAATTTCTCTGGTCTCCCTGGAAAAAATCCACGTTTCTCTGGCGTGGGCACAGTTGAAGTGATGCGCGCCTTTGCCGCCGGAATACCGTGGCGATCGCTGATAGCAAGTATGGTCTTGCTTGATTCTCACGATACGGCACGATTCAAAACTGTGGTGGCGGGTAATCGCAAAGCACACCTCGCTGCTGCAACTGCGCTCTTTACCTATCCTGGCGTGCCATCAATATTCGCCGGTGATGAAATCGGTTTGGAAGGTGCCTGGGGCGAAGATGCTCGTCGCAC
>CAZMBG010000102.1:0-3916 GCA_964564615.1 uncultured Candidatus Planktophila sp. | reverse complement strand
CCTCTACACGGGTTCAAATCCCGTTTCCACCTCTCAACGCCCGGAAGAAACGGAAGTAATCTAAAACCATGACACGCGAATATCTTGAAGGCCCACAACGCCCTTGGGGTCGCTATGAAGTCTTGGCCGATACTCCAACATACAAGGTAAAGACGATCTGGGTTGAACCAGGCCATCGCCTTTCGCTACAGCGTCATCAGCAACGCCGCGAACATTGGTATATCGTCCAAGGTACCGCCGATGTCGTGCTTGGCGATGAGACGTTCACTCGTAAAGCTGGCGAAACAGTTGAGGTGGAGATCGGACAAGCCCATCGAATTGGCAATAGCGGTTCTGAAACTATGATTTTTATTGAAGTGCAGACCGGTACCTATTTCGGCGAAGACGATATTGAACGCTTACAGGACGATTATGCGCGATAAATTGCCAGCTTTAGTTGCGTTACACTAACACCACAACTTTATACGACCCGGACGATTGGCTCAGCGGTAGAGCACCACATTGACATTGTGGGGGTCACTGGTTCGATCCCAGTATCGTCCACTTCATTCCCATTTCAGATTCGATATTTTACGAAGCCGAGAGCCTTTCTTGCGAAAAAGGCAAAAATCATTGCCCAAAAAGTCATTTCGGGTTATTTTTAGCAAGTGCAGGACGAGAATTACCACGACGATCCATCAGAGAATGAGATTGTTGAAGGTAGCCTGCCGTTAAGAAAATTTCTATTTCTCGGTTTGTTGAGTATTGCTTTACTTGGTTCTACATATGCGGCAAATATAAATCTTGGCTCAAGTTCCTCAAATGAATTTGGTCAAGGTATTCTCGTGACCACCGCTTGCGATTCGGACTTCACAATAAGACCTTCTATCGCTTTTTCAAATGGTTCTAACGCGAAATATGTACTTTCTGGTTTTCAAGTTACCAACCTGAACAGTTCAGCTAAAAATCCAACTACTGGTCAAGGATGTCAAGATACTTCGCTCACTATTTCGATTTGGGGAGATACTGGCACTGCTTTAGCGACTTATGTGCTGAACAACTACGGGACTTCTTTCACATCAAGTGATGGGGTTCTGACAGTTACCAATGGTGGAACTTCTTCTAGTAGTGTCACTATCGTCCTAAATTCTCAAACCGTTGACTCAACTCAGATTCGAAAAATATCTGTGCAGACAGGAATTGCACCTGCAAGAACCTACGTAGTAGGAGACACGGGTCCTGGGGGCGGAACTGTTTTTTATGTTAACTCAGGAGGCTTTTCATGTGGACCGACACTTGCAGATACATGTCACTACATGGAATATGCGCCAGCTAACTGGGCAAATGTTTTCCCTGAATGGACCACACCGTCTGCAAGTGGAGGTTGGTCTGATAAGTATGCTCTCGTAAATGGTGCTGTTGATCCTCCTATTCCTATGATTGATAACTGCAGCAAGACCATTTCGGGTTCAGCTGCAATTGGTGCGTCTTTAAAAAATACGATTGCGATCGCGGTCTGTTCTTCTGTAAATGCCGCTGAACACGTGCGGCTCTACTCTGGTGGTGGCAAAACCGATTGGGGTATTCCAACCCAGTATGAGTTAAATGCAATGAATAATTATAGAAAGACCCTCTACCCCAACTGGGCAAGTGTAAATGATGCGTTTAATGCGGGGATTTCAACTATCGACGCTTTTTGGACATCTACTGGATCAGGCAATGGATTTAAATTCGAATACTTAAACCGTGATACCCGAGGAACACTCGGCCCAACCAACATCACCTATGAACTTCTCATTAAACCAGTGAGAGCGTTCTAGATTTTTGACCAACATTCTCCAATCGCACTGAAAATCGAATGAATTTTCTTTAACTTTAAATTGTTAAATTTCCGACATTTACAGTGGAAGATTTCGATGCCCAATCTTGTACTTGGACCCAAATACTGTAACTTCCTGAAGCGGTACCCACAGGGATAGTGATGCTAGCAGCCCACGTTTGAGAGGTATCTGACCCGCTCTGGAAAGTTGCGCCTTTAGAAACAATCGTTGTACCAGAACCATTCTTAATAAGAATAGAGACAGTTGAAATCATTACATCATCCGTGGCTTGCACTGTAATCGATGTAGCTGTTCCCGCAGGAACCGTGGATGGTGACGCTGACACAAGCGTTGCACCTGGATTAGCTCCATCTACCTTGGTTGCTGAGGCATACGGTGCACCCAAAGTTGTTGCGCCAGAGTTGCCATAAGGATCTTCTGCGTAAAGTCTGACACTGCAAGCATTGTTCCAATTGGGATTATTCCAAGTAATGGATCCGGCAGTAGTAAGTGGACTTGAACCAGAACATCCTCCAGTGTTGGTGAGCAATCGGTATTGCCAACCTGAAGTCACAGCATACGTGACAGTTGTATACCGTCCAGACTGAGTGTATGAGGATGCTACCGGAGAAAGTGTTACCGACATATACGTTGTGACATTTGCTGTCGAGAATGAAGTAGCTGAACCTAATGTCGCGGTTACTACAACTTGATATGCGGTTGAAGACGTAAGACCACTCATTATTACTGAAGATGAACAAGCGGTACAAGGAGTACTTACGATATTTCCAGAAGAGTCTTTAAGATCAACTTTATATGTAACTCCGGTAACTAAAGTTAAAGTAACCGTGATGCTGTTCTTTGTGGCAAAGGTCGACGCAATTATCGGATTATCTAGAACTGCGTTATGAGAAAAAGTGGCACTACCGGAGAAGTATGCGGTTCTAGTTGTCGACACAGTGACCGAAGACGTTGCGCCTGAAGTTAGGCCAGAAACTGTGATTAATCCTGAGCTATTGATAGAAGCCGAACCGGATGTTGACGTAACTGACCACGTGTAGTTGGAGTCGTAATTGGAGACCTGTGCCGTAAACCCACCTGACGTAGAAGTCTTCGTACCTATAGTGGGGTTAAGAGCCGCACTCAAAGTGATTGCGGTAGCAGTAAGCTTAGCGCTGCCAGAATTGTAATTAGTCCTGCTGGTGCCAATCGTCACGGTGGAACTTGCACCAGATCCAAGTCCGGTAACTGTTACCAGACCAGAACTATTGATAGTAACTGAGCCGGCAGTAGCGGAAGCGGTCCAATTGTAATTCGCAGAATAATTAGAGACTTGAACGCTAAAACCACCAACGGCAGAAGTAGTAGCTCCAAATGTCGGTACAAGTGCTGGCGAATAAGTCAAAGTAGTTGCACTAGCCGTTGCACTTCCGGAGATATAGCCAGTTCTCGTCGTAGTTACCGTGACTGTGGCAGAAGTACCCTGAGTGCTGTTTACGACAGTCACTAATCCTGATGAATTGATAGATGCAGTGCCGCGGGTAGTTGATACTGACCAGGTGTAGTTGGAATCGTAATTTGAAACCTGAGTCGTGAATCCGGTATAGCTCGCAGTTGCAGCTGCAAGGCTTGGGACGAGTGCCGCAGATAACGGAATGGCACTTCCCGACTTGGTGGCAGAACCGGATGAATATCCAGTTCGACTTGTTGAAACCGTAATTGTTGCCGAATTTCCATAAGTCATTCCAGATGCTGTGATTAAACCTGTGTTATTAATTGAAACCGAACCTAAAGTTGTCGAAACCGACCACGAGTAACTCGAGTTGTAATTTGAAACTTGAACTGTGAAGCCAGTAGATAAGCTTGTAGGTGAACCAAAAGTTGGCGTGAGAGCAGCGCCCAGCGCAGAGCCAGTAAAAGTGCTTGAGCCGGAGGAATAGCTAGTTCGAGTAGTTCTTACTGTAACGGTGGCGCTGGCTCCTGCCGAAAGCCCGGAAACTGTAACCAATCCGGATGTATTGATCGAAGCCGAACCAGCAGTTGTTGTTACAGCCCAGGTATAACTCGAATTGTAATTTGTTACCGAAATCGTAAATCCTGATGAATTACTGACGGCA
>CAZMBG010000101.1:0-3981 GCA_964564615.1 uncultured Candidatus Planktophila sp. | reverse complement strand
ACAGCTGTTAAGAACAGCCGTGAAGTAGCTCTTCTGCCTTACACATCATCTGCACGATAAGGAGAATGAAACTATGAAACTCATCCTTACTCGCGAAGTATCAAAGCTCGGTTCTGCAGGCGATGTCGTCACAGTGAAGGACGGTTACGCACGTAACTTCCTCCTTCCACGTGGCGCTGCAATTGTGTGGACTCTTGGCGGCGAAAAGCAGATCGAAGGTATCCGTCGTGCTCGCGCTAGCCGCGAAATCCGCGATATCGATCATGCCAAGCAGATCAAGGCACAACTCGAAGGCGCAAAGGTCACACTTACAGTGAAGACCGGTAGCCAGGGTCGTCTCTTTGGTTCGGTGACAGATAAGGACATCGCTGCCGGCATTAAGGCTGCATCAGGTGTCGATATCGATCGCCACTCCATTAAATCTGCTGGCCATATCAAGAAGACCGGCAATTACACAGTAAAGGTTTCACTCGGCCACGCTGTAACAGCAAGTGTTTCTGTTGCAGTAGTTGCTGGTGCATAACTAGTACTTCCACGAAAACCCCGTCGCACTCTGTGTGGCGGGGTTTTCTCATTATCTAAGAAGGCGATAAAAAGTTTCATCCACATCCAATCGCCGCGTAAATCCAGAAATTCCTAGCCCTTATCCACATTTGTCCACAAGTAATCCACACCTTCCCACACAGGAAAACGGCGGTTATTAACACCCTTAACCACAGGTCGGCTCGCACATGTCAGAGGCAGATGGAACGCTCTCCCCGTGAGCATTGCAGAGTTTCCTCAATCTAGCCCATCGCCAGGTGCTGAGTTTGAGCGCACGCCACCACAAGATCTCCAAGCCGAACAATCTGTTCTCGGCGGAATGTTGTTATCTAAAGATGCCATCGCCGATGTTGTTGAAGTTATTAAGGCGCGCGATTTCTATCGTCCTGCACACGAATTAATTTTTGATGTCATTCTCGATCTCTACTCACATGGCGAACCTGCAGATCCCATCACTGTTGCCGCAGAGCTCACTCAGCGCGGTGAACTCGCGCGAGCTGGTGGTGCGCCATATCTCCACACCTTAATTTCATCTGTTCCTACCGCAGCCAACGCTGGTTACTACGCAAAGATTGTTCTCGATCACGCAATCAAACGTCGTTTGGTAGAAGCCGGCACCAAGGTAGTTCAACTTGGATTTGATACCACTGGTGAAGCCGATGATGCAGTCGATGCAGCGCAAGCAGAAATTTATGCAGTTACCGAACGCCGCGCTGCTGAAGATTATGTAATGCTCAACGAAATTCTTCCATCTGCCCTCGATGAAATCGAAGCGATCGCAAAGAACACTGCACCTGCTGGTGTTATGACCGGTTTTGCAGATCTTGATGAACTCACCCACGGACTACATCCAGGCAATATGGTGATTGTTGCTGCCCGTCCGGCAGTTGGTAAATCAACGCTCGGTCTCGATATTGCTCGCCAAGCTGCGATTAAAGATAATCAAACCACTGTTATCTTCTCACTGGAAATGTCGAAATCTGAAATCACCATGCGCATGTTGTCGGCTGAAGCCCGTGTCGGTTTAACAAATATTCGTACCGGAAAATTGAGTGATGATGATTGGGCAAAACTTGCCCGCCGTATGGGTGAAATCAGCGACGCCCCACTCTTTATCGATGATTCAGCCAATCTTTCGATGATGGAGATTCGTTCTAAAGCCCGCCGACTCAAGCAGCGCCACAATCTGCAGCTCATTATTATCGATTACCTACAGTTGATGACCTCAGGTAAGCGGGTAGAAAATCGTCAACAAGAAGTCTCTGATTTCTCCCGCCAAATTAAATTGATGGCGAAAGAGCTCAATATTCCAGTAATCGCTATCTCACAGCTTAACCGCGGACCCGAACAACGTTCTGATAAGCGACCACAGATGTCCGACCTCCGCGAATCTGGATCTATCGAACAAGATGCTGACATGGTTATCTTGCTCCATCGCGAAGATGCCTTTGAAAATCCAGGTGCACAAGGCGAAGCTCAATTAATTGTGGCAAAGCACCGTAACGGACCGACCAAAACTATTAAGGTCGCCACCCAACTTCACTTTGCACGCTTTGCCGATCTTGCTCAGCACGGACAGTCACTGAACGCCGCCGTCAATAACGCGGCAGCTGCATCAGCTCCGAGCGGCTATGTACCAACATCATCGTATGGAGATGTAATGCCAGATGATGAGCCAGCTTCTGATTGGAACGATGAAGAGTAATTACGATTTAGCTTTATCAGCTAAGTAGATTCCCACCAGCACAACCAACGCGCCCGCCAATTGGATGGCATCCCAACTCTGCCCTAACCAGATCCAGGCAAAGGCTCCAGCCAGTACCGGCTCGAGCATTCCAATTACAGAACTCTTTGATTCATTGAGAAGTGCAAGCCCTGAGATCACACAGATATACGGAGCGATAGTTCCAAAAACAATAATGTAGAGAATCAGCGCCCACCCCGGAATCATCTGACCGGCGAGGTATCCGTGAATATCCATCTTGAGGTTAAAGATGTCAGTTGGGAATTGCCAGATGGGCAGAACTATCAACCAAAAAATTGAAGCTACACCTAAACCCAAGATAGTTGCGGAGATAGGCGCTCGCTCTGCAGTAACGTTCTTGCCAATAAGAAAGTAAGCAGTGAGAGCAAAGGCGCTAAAGAGCGCGCCGGCTGCACCCAGGAGATCGAAGGTAAAGCCCTCCCAGACCTTCGCCACAAGTACCAATCCGATTAAGGCAAGGGCGATCGCAAACCACATCTGCGCCGCAACAAAGCCTTTCCGGACATATTTAATCCAAAGAACCACCCAGATTGGCGCAGTAAATTCGAGGAGTAAGACCAAGCCCAGCGGCAGACCGCGTTCAATGCCTAGAAAGTAACCGAAATTCACTGAGGCAAAGCCAATGATTCCGTAGGCGATAAGCATCTTTATCTGAGAACGTTTCACCTGAAGCAGATCGCGTCGGCGAATGAGAGCGTAGGTAAAGAGGATCAGAAAGGCGCCGATTGCGCGAATTTGTGCCAAGCGAAATGCCGACATATGTTCTAGCACCACTGTGGAAACAATCCCGTTGAGCGAGAAGATAAAAGATCCCAGAAAGAGATAAAGCTCGCCACGGTGATTTTTTAACACCGGGCGAGCCTATCAGTTTGAATATATTTAGAAAGCGTTCTCAGATATCTCCATAATTGAATTATCTGTTGCTTCTACAATTTTGCGATCTGCGGTGATATGTGGAAGCACATTACGTACGAAGAACTTAGCTGATGCAATCTTGCCATTGTAGAAATCAGCATCTTTGCCACCAAGGCGCTCGCTTGCAATATCTGCTTGGCGCAACAATAACCACGCAGTAATGACATCACCGACCGCCATAAGCGCACGTGAAGTATTAAGACCAACCTTGTAGATTTCTTCCGACTTCTCTTGGGATGCCATTGCATGCCCTACTAGTACGCCGATGATTCCATTGAGATCGCCAAGCGCTTTTAGTAGCGCTTGCTTCTCTTCGGCATGCACACCGCCGCTTTCACAGAATGTTTGAATCTCTTTTCCGAGTAAACCAAGTGCGCGACCGCCATCTTTAACAACTTTGCGGAAGAAGAAGTCGAGCCCCTGAATTGCAGTCGTGCCTTCATAGAGAGTGTCGATCTTGGCATCGCGCACATATTGCTCAAGTGGCCAATCTTGGGTGAAGCCAGAACCACCAAATGTTTGTAGCGATTCAGTTCCTAGTAGTACCCAAGAGCGCTCTGAACCAAAACCCTTCACCACTGGAAGCATTAGATCGTTGAGCGCCTCCATTGACTTCAACTTCTCTTCATCGCCAGCGGCACGAGCGAGCTCAATCTCATCTTGAATAGATGCGGAGTAGAGCACTAGTGCGCGCATACCTTCGCTATAGGACTTCTGCACCATCAATGAACGACGCACATCCGGATGGTTGATAATGG
>CAZMBG010000100.1:0-4004 GCA_964564615.1 uncultured Candidatus Planktophila sp. | reverse complement strand
CGCAGGATTAAAAGTCCGTTGCTCTACCGACTGAGCTATAGGCCCCCACTGTAACGAGTACAGCCCGCGTACTTTAGCACTTTATCTGCCAGCCGCCGACCGCCCCAATCGGTCTCGAATTGCAAGGGCGAGACCATCGCCTTCGGGCTGAATGACAACTACACGTGCGATTCTTGCAGAATCTGCAGCACGTAGTGATGAATAGAGTAGACGTCCAAATTCTTCAATCGACGATGGTGCAGCCAATCGAGTAACACCATCTGGTGTTTCAATATCTTTAAGTGCAATGAATCCATCACCGGGCTGTGGAACTTGATCAAGAAGAACTTTCGCCGCCGGCGAATAATGTTTTTCCAAAGCTCCACTCACTCGAATCACATCGTCACGATTCACAAGTGTTAATCCGGTTACTGCTTCCACCATTTCACTTGTGATGGCTCCTGGTCGCAAGATGCGCGGCGCATCTGCGGTGCAATCAATTATTGTCGATTCAACGCCGACTGTTGCTGGTCCGCCATCTAAAACTAAATCGTGCGCCGCTAAATATGGTGCGAGCTCTTCTTGCACAGCTACCGCAGTTGTGGGTGAGACATGGCCAAATCTATTTGCAGAGGGCGCGGCAATACCTTTGCCCCCAAGTTTCTTAAAAGCGCTCAATAGCGCAAGCGCCAGAGTGTGATCAGGCACTCGCAAACCAACCGTTGATTGCCCACCTGTAATAAAGTCTTTCGCAAGCGGTGAACGAGAGAGAATGAGCGTCATCGGCCCCGGCCAAAAAGCGCGGGCAAGTGCAATCGCGTAATCCGGAATTTCATCAGCCCATTCAGCAATATCTTGCGCATCAGCCACATGCACGATCAATGGATGATCCGCTGGACGACCCTTCACTTCATAGATACGAGCGACAGCGTCAGCGCTAGTGGCGTCTCCACCTAATCCATAAACAGTCTCCGTTGGAAAAGCCACTAAAGCGCCTGCCAAGAGAGCTTGGGCAGCCGAATCAAGGGCATCGGCGGTGCAGTGAGAGATAAATTGCCCTTGGCTCATAAGCGCAATTATTCCGTATAAATGCGAGAGGATTACCGCGTGAATCCAAGTGGTCGGCGCATCAAAGTAGTGCAGATTATTGCGCGCATGAATGTTGGTGGTCCAGCAGTTATTGTCGCCGATTTAATGCGCGGGTTAGATGGCGACCAATACGAACAAACCCTCATCACAGGTTATTGCGATGAGAATGAGGCAGACTATTTAGAGACTGTTGCGACTGATATCTCAGCAACTCGAGTTGCTGGTCTAGGGCGTTCCGTCTCCCCCATTGCAGATTTGCGCGCATTTTTGACTTTAATCTCTACGTTGCGCGCCATCAATCCAGATGTCATTCATACCCATACCGCAAAAGCAGGTGTGCTTGGACGGTTAGCTGCAATATTGAGTGGAAGTAAAGCGCGACGTATTCATACTTTCCACGGACATTTATTACACGGCTACTTCGCCGGTTGGAAGGTAAAGCTGGTCATTGCGATCGAAAAATTCTTCGCCGCTCGAAGTGATTTTTTAATTGCGGTAGGCAATCAAGTTAAAGAGGATCTCCTTGCCGCAGGTATTGGAGTGCGCTCTCAGTATGAAGTAATTTTCCCTGGCTTACCTGCTCCAAAAGTCGCCGAAAAGGCAGAACTTCGTCGGCAAATGCACCTAGATCCTTCTCTGATTTACATTACTTTTGTAGGACGCCTCACTCACATTAAACGTCCTGATCGATTGCTAGATGTTGCAGCGCTTTTAACGGACACTTCGGCTCACTTCCTCATAGCTGGTGAAGGTGAACTCTTTGCTGAAAGTAAAGCTCGGGCAGTGGCATCTAATTTGCCAATTACCTTCTTAGGTTGGCGGAAAGATATTGATGAAATTTTTGCAGCCAGTGATATCGCGATCCTTACTAGCGATAATGAGGGTATTCCGCTGACACTTATTCAAGCGGCTCAAGCTGGATTGCCTATTGTTGCAACAGATGTCGGATCGATTAAAGATATTGTGGTTAATGGCCAAACTGGGATTTTAACTTCGACCCAGCCGGAAGAATTAGCAACTGCAATTAATACGCTTTTAGCCAGCGCTGAGAAACGAGCAAATCTGGGTGCAGCGGGGAGATCACGCGCCTATTCGCTCTTTTCGCTAGATAAATCACTTGCAGATCACGCAAAGCTCTATAACTTTTCCAAGAAATAGTAGGAGATACTAGAGGTATGAAAACCTCAACAATTAAGGTCCTCGCACTTTTCGCAATTCCGATGGCGCTCTTGGCAACAACAGCACCTGCCCAAGCTGCAACTGAAGCAACTCGTTACATCACTGTCAGCGCAGAAGGCACAGTAAAGGTGACTCCAGATGCAGTTCGCCTCAATGCAACTGTCTCTGCCTTAGCCAACACCAGTAAAGATGCATTGGCACAAGTTGCAACGTCTGCAACTGCTGTACGTAATGCACTCAAAGCGCAATCAATCGCAACTAAAGATATTGCCAGCCAGACAGTTTCGGTCTATCCCGAATACAACTACACCCAAGATAAAGGCAATATCTTGGTGGGATATCGCGCATCACAAACATTTTCCATCACCATTCGCGCTGCCAGCAAAGCAGGTGCAGTTGTTGAAGCAGTAGCAGCTGCTGGAGGCGACAACACACAAGTAAATAGCGTGACTCCATTTGTTCTCGATGCATCGAAGGCAGTTGCCAGCGCACGTGCAGTTGCAGTTAAGAATGCTAAAGCGAAAGCGGCTTCTTACGCCTCTTTACTCGGAGTAAAGCTTGGTCGCGTCAATTACCTGGTAGAAAATTCCAGCCCAGTTATCTCAACTCCAAGCTATGCGGCTGCTGCTAAAGACACAGTAGCTTCAATTGAAATCGATTTAGGCCAACAAGATGTCACAGTCTCAGTCACTGTGCAGTGGGGCCTATAAAGAATGCGTGAAGGGTCGAAACATCTTCACCAAATCCTCGCCGATTTGGTGCAAGATGGTTCGATCTCAACCGAACAATCCCGCCTTGTAAGCGAGCGTTTCGAAGCGCTTGATAGCGTAGATTCAAAGAAGAGCATCTTTGCTGAAATCGCTGCCTACCTTGGCGGCGCCTTTGTCTTTATCTCGGTAGCCACACTTACTGCCACTAAATGGTCTGAACTCTCAAATCTCCTGAAATTTTCTTCGCTCGCGCTAACTTCACTACTTCTTGCAATCATTGCGCTCGCACTCAATGGTCGCAATCCAATGTTATTGCGACTCACTAGCGTTCTATGTATGGGATCTGCGATCTCAGCAACTGCGGCTGTCGCAGTTGCATTCCAAAGTAACTCAGCGCCGTGGGCTGCTTTTCTCGCTGGATGTGTTATTGCTGTCGCGGCTTTCTATCGATATCGCTCGGAAATACTGCACATCGGCGCCTTTGGCTATCTCTTCCTCACCGGATTTATGGCCCTAGGTGCGCTCCTTAATACTGAGCCAGATCAAAGTCCGCTCTATCCGTTGTGGTGGGTTGCGCTGGCAAGTTTCTGGATTTATCTCGCTTTTAACCGTTCGGTGGAACCGATGCTTGGCTATCTCATGAGTTCTGCTGCCCTCTTTTTAGCAACTCAATTTATGTTTCTCACAGACCATCGGGTTTACTCGTATACCGTTTCATTAACCGCGGCGATTACTCTTACTTATATTTTCCTCATTGATCGGAGATGGCCATTACTTGCAGGCGCGGTTGCAATCACAACTTTCACAACCGGAGAGTTTGTTGCAGCAACTCTCGGTGGCTCATTAGGTGCGCTGATCGGCTTGCTGACTGCTGGAATTGCCCTGATTACTAGCTCTTTATTGGCGATTAAGCGTCTCTCACACTGATTATCTGACGGAATAAGGCCGATTTGGGCGCTTGGGCTCTCTGCAGGTATTCTTCTCCAGCCTCACAACGTCCCCATCGTCTAGGGGCCTAGGACATCGCCCTTTCACGGCGGTAACACG
>CAZMBG010000099.1:0-4018 GCA_964564615.1 uncultured Candidatus Planktophila sp. | reverse complement strand
TGAATATTTCCTCACAAAAGTGATTTCAACAGAACCAAGGCTCATCGATATGGGGGTCGTCGATAATGAATGGTTCGGCGCAATACTTTCTACCGGTTTTGATTCAGTAGTCAATGAACGGGCCAATTCTCTTCGCTGGCCAAAAGGACCACAGAGATATAACGCGGCCATAGCCCTAGAGTTACCAAAATTTCAACCGATTGAATATCACTTTGAGGCCGATACTCACTCATTTACAACTCAGGCGATGTTAATCGCTGTTGGAAATGGTAAATCCTATGGTGGCGGGATGTATATCTGCCCCCAAGCTCAAATGAACGATGGATTATTTGATGTGATGATTCTTGAGCCGGTAAGCAAAATTGAGTTTCTCAGGGTATTTCCGAAAGTCTATTCCGGTTCGCATATTACTCACCCGCAGGTGAAATCATTTCGAACTAAAAGAATAAAGATCACTGCTAATGCGGTTGCATATGCGGATGGAGAACGAATTGGTCCAGCGCCAATCACGGCCGAATGTATTTCTGACGCTGCATTAACCTGGATCCTTTGATGTCCGAGACACTCTCGCCTGCTGAGCGATACGCGCTCTCACGTAAGCGTAGCGAGCATCCAATTACTCAAGAATTTGTCGCACAGTTTGATTTCGGTTTCGATGAATTCCAAATCGCAGCCTGTCACGCAGTAGAAGAAGGTAGGGGTGTGTTGGTTGCTGCACCTACAGGCGCAGGTAAGACTGTCGTAGGCGAGTTCGCAGCATTTGCTGCGCTACACAAAAATAAGAAGTGTTTTTACACTACGCCGATCAAGGCTCTCAGTAACCAAAAGTATCTCGAATTTTCTGCCAGATTTGGCGAGGATAAAGTTGGACTCCTCACTGGAGATGTCAATATAAATTCAGATGCGGATATATTGGTTATGACAACCGAAGTACTGCGAAATATGCTTTACACAAATAGTTCAACTCTTCTCAATCTTGCTTCAGTAGTCATGGACGAGGTGCATTACCTCGCCGATAAGTTTCGCGGCGCTGTATGGGAAGAAGTTCTCATTCATCTTATGGAGAGCGTTCAAGTAATTTCGCTATCGGCCACCGTAAGTAATGCCGAAGAATTTGGTGAGTGGTTGGGAGAAGTACGTGGGAGTACTGATGTCATCGTAAGTGAAATCAGACCAATTCCGTTGTACCAGCATATTCTGATAGGACATCGATTAGTTGACTTGTTCTCTGAACCAGGACGAATTAATTCTGAGATTCTGAGTCTTGAACGAGCAGCCCTTCGGAGGTCAAGCACCAACAAGATGCGCCGAGATAGACCAGGAATCGATGAAGGACGGATGTCTCGCGATGAAGTCATAGAGAAGTTGCAACGTGAGAACCTCCTGCCAGCCATTACATTTATCTTTTCGCGAGTTGGGTGCGACGCAGCTGTTCGACAATGCCTCCAATCGGGATTGAAATTAACGAGCGTAGAGGAACGATTGGCTATCAACGAAATAGCAATGAGATATACCAAGAACATTTCACAAGAAGATCTTGATGTGCTGGGTTACAGAGACTGGCTTACAGCTCTTGAGAGAGGTATTGCAGCTCACCATGCAGGCCTATTGCCGAGTTTTAAATCGGCAATTGAAGAGGCTTTTCAGCGCGGCCTAGTAAAAGCGGTCTTTGCTACCGAAACATTGGCTCTCGGCATCAATATGCCAGCCCGCACTGTTGTTCTAGAGAAACTCACAAAGTGGAATGGTGAAGGCCATGTCTCAATTACTCCGGGGGAGTACACCCAGTTGACTGGACGAGCTGGTCGTAGAGGTATCGACATCGAGGGAAATGCAGTTGTTCAATGGTCACCTTCTGTTGATTCTGCAACTATCGCTGGCTTGGCGTCTACTCGAACATATCCATTACGCAGTTCATTCTCGCCCACATACAACATGTCGATTAACCTCATTAATCAATTTGGCCGAGACCGCGCACGCACCAGCTTGGAATCATCGTTTGCCCAATTTCAAGCCGACAGAGCTGTGGTTGGTTTGGTAAGACAAATCAAGAAGAATGAGTCGGCGGCTCAAGAGCAAGAAGATTTAGCCCAGTGCCATCTTGGAGATTTTGTTGAGTACGCAACAATACGAAGAGAAATCAAAGAGACTGAGAAACTTCTGTCAACGCGGGGCGGAAAGAAGACCTTCGATAATCGCCAACGCCAGCGGCTCGAATCTGATCTCGACAGCCTGCGCCGACAGATGCGTTCACACTCATGTCATGGATGTAATGAACGCGAGTCCCACGCTCGCTATGCCGAGAGAGCAATTAGGTTGAGACGTGAATCCGAAGGATTGCGTGAGCGAGTTGAAAATAGAACCCATCTCATTGCGAAAACTTTCGATCGAATTTGCGGCATCTTAACCGAATTGGGTTATATCTCCGGAGAGAAGCCAACTACGCAGGGAAAAATTCTGGCAAAGATTTATGCTGAGTCAGATCTCTTATTGACAGAATCTATACGTATGGGAGTTCTGGATGACTTATCCGCGCCGGATTTAGTTGCCGTTCTTTCGGCGATGACATACCAGAGTCGTGCGTCAGAAAATTTGGCACCTCGGATACCTAATCAAACCGTTGCAGAAAGCTTGGCGAAGGTGGTATCCATTTGGAGTCGTTTAGAAGCTTTGGAAGATCACTATCAAGTTCGTACTCAACGCGAGCCTGATTTTGGATTTTCCTATATCTCTCAACGTTGGGCGAGCGGTCACAGCTTGAGTTCAACTCTGCGAAATAGTGATTTAACAGTCGGGGATTTTGTTAGAAGTATGAAACAACTTATAGATTTACTCATACAAATTTCAGTAGCTTCTGAGAGTCTTAGAGCAGTATGTCAGGAAGCGGTTCGCAGAATCGACCGCGGGGTAGTTGCGTATATGGTGGGGGAATAATGACTTTAATGCTGCTCGATAGTGCATCTCTTTGGTATCGCGCTTATTACGGGATGCCGGATACTTTAACGTCGCCATCTGGATTGCCAGTCAATGCTATTCGGGGTTACCTAGATATGACTGCTCGACTCATTGGCATGTACAAGCCCGATCGCATCGTCGCTTGCCTTGATGGCGATTGGCGTCCAACTTGGCGAGTCGAGTTATTTCCCGAATATAAAGCGAATCGATTGGAGGCCGATGGCGAAGATGAGGAAGAACCAGAAACCCTCACACCACAAATTCCTATCCTGCTCGATCTCATCGACGCCTTTGGAATTCCTATGCTTGGAGTCGATGACTATGAAGCCGATGATGTGATGGCTACCTTGGCAGAAAAGGAACCTGGCCCAATTAGGATAGTTACTGGTGATAGAGATTTGTTCCAACTCGTTGATGAAGTTCGCGATGTAAAAGTGGTTTATCTTGCCAAAGGAATATCTCAACATGATTTGGTTGACACCACTTGGGTTGCTCAAAAATATGACATTCCAGGAGATCGATATGCACTCTTTGCCATGTTTCGTGGCGACCCATCCGATGGCCTTCCTGGCGTAAAGGGGATAGGCGAAAAAGGCGCTGCCCAGATTGCTCGTGCTTTTTCTAATGTTGATGAAGTTATCAGCGCTGCTCGCGAAAATCATGATTCATTAACCCCGCTACTATGTAAGAAGATTGTTGCAGGGGAGAGTTATTTGAAGATTGCCCCAACGCTGGTGCAATGCGCAAGGGATGTTCCGATACCTCACATGAACGTATCTATGCCCACTAAGCCCGTGGATGGTCCGTTAATTAAAACAATGAAAGACGAATATGGCCTTGGAGCCAGTATCGATCGCTTGGTTGCAGCTCTTGGATGGGCGAAATGAAACCGATAATACTTATACCGACTTTCAATGAAGCACTTACAATTGTCGACTTACTTCACCAGTTAAGTAAATTTAGAGAGAATTGCATTTGTGATGTTTTAATACTCGATGACAATTCTCCAGATGGAACCGCGGATATCGTCGAAGCTTTAAAACTTCCTTGGGTAACGATTCTG
>CAZMBG010000098.1:0-4043 GCA_964564615.1 uncultured Candidatus Planktophila sp. | reverse complement strand
TACGTAAACATATGGCCTGGTATCTCAAAGGATTCCGTGTCCCCAGCGAACTTCGACGTCAATTTGGAATGGTGGCTTCACTGTCAGAACTTCGCTCGCTCCTTGATCAACTCGATGATCAGCCATATCCGGTTGAAGTATCGGAAAAGCCGCGAGGTCGCACTAGCCACGGGCGCACCCCCACACTGCCAGATGGTTGGCTAAAAGATCCGGATGAGATGGTTCACCTGGCTGCCGAAGATATGTTTTCTGGTGGTTAATGTTCAAATTACTTCGACGCCTTTTATCGCTTATATGTGCACTGATAATTGCGGTGCCAGGTTATGCGCTTTTTATGACGTGGAATTCCGCTCGACCACATAACATTTCTGCGGCATCTGCAATAGTTATTCCGGGAGCCGCGCAACTCAATGGTGCTCCGGGTGAGGTACTCCTTGCTCGACTAGAAAAAGCGGAAGAGCTATACAAAGCAGGACTCGCTAAGTTCATCATCACTGTCGGCGCAGGGGCACCGGGCGACCGAACTACAGAAGCGGCAGCAGGACGATATTGGTTGCGACATCAAGGTATTCCTACATCTGCGATTATTGAAATACCTACCGGGCGCGATACCCGCACTCAAACGATTGCATATGCGCAAGCGATGAATATTCGCAATATTAATTCGGTAATTATCGCTACCGATCCATATCATTGCCAACGCACACTAGCTATGGCGCGCGATAATGGTTTGAGCGCCCAATGTGCAGGCGTAGATTCCGGACCCAATTCACTTGCCCTTTCCAGTAAGAGATACTTAGTACGAGAAGCTGGTGCATACCTTTCATACATCACGCTTGGAAAATTAGGAATAAATATCAGCGATCACTTAACCAATGACGTAGCCGTTGGATTGAGCAGATAAGGTGTGCATATGAGCTACAGCGCAAGCGATCAAGAACGGTTCCTCACTGAACCCGCCAAGCGCGCTGGCCGCACCGAATTTATGAGAGATCGGGCACGCATCATTCATTCCTCAGCGCTCCGTCGCTTGGCAGCAAAGACGCAAGTCGCAGTACCTTGGGAGAACGACTTCCAGCGCACGAGACTCACTCACTCACTTGAGTGCGCGCAAATCGGGCGCGAACTCGGCGCATCATTAGGTGCAGATCCAGATTTAATGGAGACCGCCTGTCTATCACACGATCTTGGTCATCCACCTTTTGGCCACAATGGTGAGGAAGCGCTTGCACAAGTCGCAGCTGAGTGCGGCGGTTTTGAAGGTAACGCTCAAAGTTTTCGATTGTTAACTCGTATAGAGGCAAAGTCAGTCGATGCCCGTGGTCGGAGCGTGGGGCTCAATCTCACTCGCGCATCGCTCGATGCTGCTACCAAATACCCTTGGAGCCATTCCGTGAATCCACGTAAATTTGGAGTTTACGACGACGATCGAGAAATTTTTGATTGGATGCGTCAAGGCGCACCTGAAAATCGCAAATGTATTGAGGCACAGATTATGGACTGGGCAGATGACTGCGCATATTCAGTGCATGATCTTGAAGATGCGATTGTTGCCGGATCAATCACCGTCGAAAATATCGATGATGAATTTGCAGATATCTACTCTGAGATGAAATCCGGAATTCTCTCAGATGCTACCGAAGCTGAAGTCGAAGCTGCATTCAAGCGTTTAACCTCTCTGCAATTTTGGCCAGTCCACTTCGAGCTATCCCATCAATCATTGGCTCGACTCAAAGATGCTACATCGCAGTTAATTGGTCGATTTGTACAAGCAGCCAATCAAGAGACGCGTCGAGTTCATGGGGATGCTCCACTCTCTAGATACGCGGCAGATTTATTGATTCCGCGCGATCAACTCATTGAAGTTGATTTCCTGAAAGCAATGACTGCTCACTTCTTAATTAATGCTGAGAGTTCACAAGAGAAATACGAGCGCCAGCAAGTAGTAATTCGCGAACTTGTGGAAATGCTCTATGCGAAGGCACCACTAGAACTTGATCCAATTTTCTTAGATGATTGGACCGCGGCCAGCAATGATGCACAACGATTACGCGTGGTGATTGATCAAATTGCCAGCCTTACCGACCCTAATGCCTATGTTTTTCACGCTCATTTGAGCGGCCGCGATAAGGTTATTCTGTGAGTGGTCGCATAAGTAATGATGATGTGCAATACATCCGTCATAACGCGCCGATTGATGATGTTATTGGGCAATACACACAATTAAAGAATTCTGGGGGAGGTACCAAGAAAGGTCTTTGCCCTTTCCATGATGAGAAGACCCCTTCTTTTCATGTAACACCAGGAAAAGGTTATTACCACTGCTTTGGTTGCGGAAAAGGCGGTGATGTAATCTCGTTTTTAATGGAGAAAGAACATCTCTCCTTCACCGAAACAATTGAGCGACTTGCCGAACGCATGAACTATCAGCTTCACTACGAAGAAGGTTCCGGAGTCAAGCAAGTCAGTAATCGCAAGCGACTACTTGAAGCCCATCAATTAGCTGCTAAGTTCTATCAAGATCAACTCAACTCGACTCAAGAAGCAGCAGCAGCGCGCGATCTCTTAACAAAGCGTGGTTTTGATAAAGCAGCGTGCGCTGCATTCAAAGTGGGTTACGCGCCAAATGGATGGGATGTACTCACTAAGTATTTACGAAACCAAGGTTTTAGCATTGAAGAACTCGAACTTGCTGGTCTTTCCAAGATGGGAGATCGTGGACCAATTGATAAATTCCGCAATCGCGTAATGTGGCCTATCCACGACATCGTCGGTGACGTTATTGGCTTCGGAGCTCGAAAGTTAGCTAGCGATGAGGAAGATAAAGGTCCTAAATATCTCAATACCGCCGAAACTCCAATTTACAAGAAGAGCAATGTGCTTTATGGATTGGATATAGCGAAGAAAGATATTGCCCAAAAGCGTCAGGTAGTTGTGGTTGAGGGTTACACCGATGTTATGGCCTGCCACCTTGCTGGAATCACCACTGCTGTGGCTACTTGCGGCACTGCATTTGGCCCAGACCACATTCAAATTCTCCGCAAGTTACTTATGGATGAATCGGCATTTAGAGGTGAAGTTATCTTCACATTCGATGGCGACGAAGCCGGCCAGAAAGCAGCACTTAAAGCTTTTCAAGATGATCAAAAGTTTATGACCCAGACATTTGTTGCGGTAGAGCCGGATGGCTTAGATCCGTGCGATTTACGTCAGCTTAAAGGCGATTTAGCGTTGCGAGATTTGATTGCTCGTCGAATTCCGCTCTTTGAATTTGCAATTCGTACCCAAATCAAAAAGTACGATCTCAATAATCCGGAAGGTCGTGTTGCTGCGCTCAATGCAACTGCACCACTCGTAGCACAAATACGTGATGCATCATTACGTCCCGAATATGTAAAGCTCTTATCGGGTTGGCTTGGCAGCGACATTGACATTGTTCGCAATGCAGTGGCTAAGGATGTGGCGAAGGGTGGGCGCCCTACCGAAGCAGTTGTCCCTCGAGTAAATCCACAAGATCCAACTGTCTCACTCGAGCGAGAAGTTCTTAAAGTTCGACTGCAATATCCAGCGCTGATGGCTGCTTGGAATACGATTGAAGAAGGTGCATTTACTCATCCAGCTTATGCAGCATTTGCCGATGCAATCAATGCCTTGGGAATTATGCGTGCGCCATCACTAGAGGATTTCACCGAAGAGGCGCTGCGTTCTATCTTTACAGAATTGAGCGTTGAACCAATTCTTATAACAGGCGATGTGAATGTGGCTTACGTAGAAAATTTGGTCGCGCGCTTGCGCGAAGTCCGAGTCTCGCGCATCATCGCCGATCTAAAGGCGCGCCTACAGCGACTCAACCCAGTGGAAAATGAGAGTGAATACACTGCGAGTTTTACGCAATTGGTTGCGCTAGAGAAAGAGCGGCAGGAGTTACATAAAGCAGCCTTCCGTAGCCAGTACTAGCCGCTACTTTTTCGCGATTTGGGCGCTGCCAGCCATATTTGATAGAGTGCGCACTCGCTAACAGCATTCCCTGATAGCTCAACGGC
>CAZMBG010000097.1:0-4057 GCA_964564615.1 uncultured Candidatus Planktophila sp. | reverse complement strand
CCGACAACTAAACCTCATTAACCGATGAGGCAGTTTTTGAGTTGAAGTTCGGCCGCCGTTGATGCCACAAAGAGCAGTTCATCGCCGGCAACAAAGATATCGGTAGGTGTTGGTGTTAATACCCGACCGTCGCGAACAATTGCAGCGAGCGAGGCATCCTCAGGAAGAGTAATTTCGTCTACCGTCTTTCCTACGCAGAGCGATGAATCTGGCAGGGTAATTTCCACTAAATTTGCTTGCCCCTTTCTAAATGAGAAGAGACGAACTACATCGCCAACGCTTACCGCCTCTTCAACTAAGGCGGCAATTATGCGCGGGGTAGAAACAGCAACATCGACGCCCCAAGAATTATCAAAGAGCCATTCATTCTTTGGGTGATTAATTCGAGCAACGACGCGAGGCACGCCATATTCTGTCTTTGCGAGAAGAGAAGTGACGAGATTTACCTTGTCATCACCGGTTGCCGCAACTAATACTTGGCAATCATTGAGCGCAGCTTTATCTAGAGAAGTAATTTCGCATGAATCGGCCATTAACCATTCGGCATCTGGCACGGATTCGAGTTTAATTGCGCGCGGATCTTTATCGAGTAGTAGTACTCGATGGCCATTATCAAGAAGTTCGCGGGCAATCGCGCGACCAACATTTCCGGCACCTGCAATAGCAATTCGCATCTTTTAAGCCTCCGGAGCTTTCGAAAGTACCGCTTCAACCTCTGAAATCTTTTCATTGAGAATCATCATGTGAATCAAATCGCCATCTTGAAGTACGGTTGAATCTTCCGGAAGAAATGCTTCACCCAGCCTTGTGAGGAAGGCAACTCGAGCTCCAGAAGCTTTTTCAAGTGCGGTAATCGGCTCGCCAAACCAGTCGAGATGAGGATGGACTTCGGTTAATTGAACTGTACCCGTTGCATCACGCCATTCGGAACGAGATCCTTCAGGTGCGATGCGACGCATAATTTGATCGGTAGCCCAGATAACTGTTGCCACTGTTGGAATACCTAGACGTTGATAAATTTCAGCGCGACCAGGATCGTAGATACGAGCAACAACATTGGTGACGCCATATTTCTCACGGGCAACTCGAGCCGCCAAAATATTAGAGTTATCGCCATTGGAGACAGCTGCAAAGGCATCTGCTTCGGCAATTCCAGCTTCAAGGAGTGTGTCTTGATCGAAGCCGACGCCAGTTATGGTGTGGCCTTTGAAATCCGCACCTAAACGACGGAAAGCTTCCGTTGCTTGATCAATGACTGCTACTTCATGGCCTGCGCGTTCAAGCTCTTGAGCGAGCAAAGAACCGACGCGACCGCAACCCATAATGACTACACGCACAGGGTTAACTTACTACCTTAGGCTTACCTCTATGTCGCAAATGGAACGCCAATCTCATCGGGTGGGAGATGTCCTGCGAGTCGAGATCGAGAAAGTCGCTCATGGGGGACACTTCATAGCCCGCCTCGATGGGGCGGTCTTCTTTATCCGCCACGCAATCCCAGGGGAGATTGTTGACATAGTGGTGACATCAGTAGAGAAGAGTTTTTATAGAGCCGATGTGACAGCCGTCATTGAAGCTTCGCCAGATCGAATTACTCCGCACTGCTCCTACGCAAAACCTGGACTATGTGGTGGCTGCGACTTTCAACATATTAGCCAAGCGCGCATCCTTTCGCTTAAGTCGGAAGTAATCGCCGAACAGTTCGCTCGGATCGCCAAGATGGAGATTGATTGCGAAGTAGAGGATGTCTCAACACCCTATGGATGGCGCACGCGAATGGCGGCGACCACCGACAGTCAAGGTGTTGCAGGGTTTAAATCACAAAGTTCACACCACGTGATTCCCATCAGCCATTGTCCCGTACTTAAGCCTGAGATTGATTTCCCAACTCTTCGCGATTTGGAGTTGTCGCCAGATTCTCGAATTGAAGTTTCGTTGGCAACATCAGGTGAACGCACTGTGACTACTTCATCACTTCGTGAAAGTGGAAGTGCTCAACGTAACCCCGTTACCATTTTAGAGGGGTCGGCTACATTGCTTTATGAAGTCAATTCTATTAGTTATCAAGTCTCTCATTCTTCATTTTGGCAGAGCAACGTGAAGGCGCCAGAAATATTGGTGGACGCTGTACTTAATTATGCTCAACCACGTACTGGTGAACATTTTCTAGATCTCTATGGAGGAGTTGGACTTTTTACTGGCGCACTTCTTCCGGTATTAGGTGCAGGAGGCAGAGTAGATCTGATTGAAGGAAGTGACAGTGCAACGCGAGATGCACGAAAGAACTTTGCTGCTCATTCAAATGTTAATGTGCTGACAGGTGATGTTGCTCGGGAGATAAAGAAAATTAAGCGGGCAGATGTCATTATTCTTGATCCACCACGAATTGGTGCGGGCAAAGCTGTTGTTGATTCGATTACCTCTATGTCGGCTCGCGCAATCATCTACGTCGCATGCGATCCTGCTGCACTGGCTCGAGATACCGGATATTTACGTGAGCGCGGTTACATTCTCTCCTCCATGCGAGCGTTTGATCTCTTTCCGCAGAGCCATCACATCGAATCTGTTGCCTTATATCTGCCCAATAAGGTATCTTGACGTCAAGATACTTTAAGAGGTGAAAGGTGATTGCCGTGAGCAAGAACTCCCTAGGAACAAAGAAGAAGATCACGGTAGCCGGCAACGAGTTTGAGATTTTTGAAATTGCTCAACTTGAAGGCGCTGCAGATCTACCTTTCTCGCTCAAAATTCTCTTAGAGAACCTCTTACGCACTGAAGATGGTGCAAACATTACGGTTGATCACATTAAAGCTTTAGCTCAATGGGATCCCACGGTCGAACCTGATACGGAAATTCAATTTACTCCTGCACGTGTTGTGATGCAGGATTTCACCGGCGTACCTTGTGTGGTGGATCTCGCCACGATGCGTGAAGCGATTGTGGATCTCGGAGGAGATGCATCCAAGGTAAATCCGCTCGCCCCTGCTGAACTAGTGATTGACCACTCTGTTATTGCCGATGTATTCGGAACTAAAGATTCTTTTGAGAAGAACACTGATATTGAATACGAGCGCAATCGCGAGCGCTATCGCTTCCTTCGTTGGGGTCAGGGAGCATTTGATGAATTTAAAGTCGTGCCTCCTGGAACTGGAATTGTTCATCAAGTTAATATCGAATATTTAGCACGTGTTGTGATGGTTCGAAATGTAGATGGCGTGGTGCGCGCATACCCAGATACCGTCGTCGGAACCGATTCACACACCACTATGGTGAATGGTCTTGGAGTACTTGGTTGGGGAGTCGGAGGCATTGAAGCCGAGGCAGCGCTATTAGGTCAACCAGTCTCAATGCTCATTCCACGAGTCGTTGGATTTAAATTGTCTGGCGAATTGCCAGCAGGCACTACCGCTACAGATATGGCGCTCACCATTACCGAGATGCTTCGCAAGCATGGAGTTGTTGGAAAATTTGTTGAGTTCTATGGCCCAGGTGTGTCTGCAGTACCGATGGCTAACCGAACCACAATCGGAAATATGTCTCCCGAATACGGAAGCACATGCGCCATCTTCCCAATTGATGAAGAGACGCTTCGTTATCTTCGACTTACCGGTCGCCCAGAAGATCAAGTGGCACTTGTTGAGATGTATGCAAAGCAGCAAGGAATGTGGCATGACCCTGCCGCAACTCCACGCTACTCCGAGCATCTCGAGCTTGATCTATCCACTGTAGTCTCTTCGATCGCTGGTCCAAAGCGTCCACAAGATCGCATTACTCTCAAGGATGCGAAATCAAATTTCGCCGCGGCGCTTCCAACCTACCTCACCGACAAAACGGGTCGAGGGGATTATCCAGTTGCGGTTGGAGATAAGTCGACCACTGTGAAGAATGGCGATGTTGTGATCGCATCAATTACATCGTGTACAAATACCTCTAACCCTTCCGTCATGATTGGTGCTGCGTTGCTGGCTAAGAAGGCGGTCGAAAAGGGGCTGACATCTAAGCCTTGGGTTAAGACAACTCTCGCTCCCGGATCCAAAGTTGTTACCGATTACTATGA
>CAZMBG010000096.1:0-4080 GCA_964564615.1 uncultured Candidatus Planktophila sp. | reverse complement strand
GTAAAGGCGTTATTGAGCGCAATACCGGTGACGATTCCGGGTAATGAAATCGGCAGCACCACCAATAGCGATATTGTGTTGCGGCCGAAGAATGAATATCGAGATACCGCGAAGGCCAACATTGTTCCTAAGACGAGCGCAATCGCGGTTGCTGATAGGCCGGCGAGAATCGACCATTTAATTGCCTGGCGAACTCCAGTATTGGTTGCGGCTGCGCTCCACCATTGGGTGGTGAATTCTTGCGGTGGCCAACTAAATGATTTGCTGGCATTAAAGGAATTTATGACTACGACCGAAAGTGGAATATAGATAAAAGCTAACCCAACTCCCATCAGAGCGGCTAGTAGATATCGAGCGGTGCGAGAAATTGTCATTACATACTCGCTAGTGCGCCGGTTCGACGCACGATCCAAAGGTAGATTGCCATAATCGCAACAGGAATTGTGGCGATGGTTGCAGCAAATGGAAGATTAATGCTGAAATTCTGATAGACAACATTTCCAAGCATCTGTAGCTTTCCACCGAGAATTTGAGAGGTAATGTAATCACCCAAGCTCAAGGAAAAGGTAAACATAGAACCGGCAATAATGCTGGGGAAAATAATGGGAAGAATTATCTTTCTCAATGTGTACCAATTATGGGCACCTAAATCGCTAGAGGCATCGAGCAAATTATTAGGTAACCGCTCTAACCCTGCATAAATAGGAAGAATCATGTAAGGCAGCCAGAGGTAGCTCAAGCCAATAATGATTGCTGGTCCACCAAATCCTGGTGAGTGAAATCCAAAAAACCCAAAGGCCCAATCGAGCACACCGCTATTTGGTTCGAGCATAGTGCGCCACGAATATATTTTTACTAAGTATGAAGCCCATAACGGGGTCATTACCAGAGCGACCAAGATGCGCTGGGTACGAGGATTGGCAATCTTTGCCATAAAGAAGGCCATCGGAATTGCAAGCGCAGCACATATCAACGTCACCGAGACTGCAATACCTAAAGTACGGGCTACAACATTGCGATAGGCAACGTCGGTCAACATATCTTGAAAATTATCGAGATTAAATTGCTGAACGATATTTCCAGTAAAGCTATCTATCGTCCAGAAGGCGGTAACAAATAAGGTTCCGAGCGCACCTAAATAGGCGATCACCAACCAAAAGAGCGGTGCAGAAAGTAGAGAGGCAAGGCGCAAGCGCTGATGCTTATGCATCAAATTCGAAATCGAACGCATGGCTACCTTGCCTCTCTACTAGTTACGAGTTACTTGATCGAGCTTACGAATTTCGTAGGCTTGACCATGCCTTTACCCATTCTGCATACGGAACGCACTTCACATCGGTACGGCCATCAAGGCAGTTCTCAGTTGGTGTATTCCAGTAATAGACATCCTTCCAATAAGCATCATCTGATGCATGGAAGGTTGCGCAGTGGTTCTTATCTGCAGTGAGGTCACACGATTTTGCATTGGAAGGCGCTTCGCCAAACCATTCTGCAACGCCAGCATTGGCTTTAGGCGACGCGATGTGATTCATCCAGAGATATGCACAATTTGGATGCTTTGCCTTTGAGCTAATCATCCAGGTATCAGACCAACCAGTTGAACCTTCGACCGGCTTTACACCTTCAACCTTTGTACCCTCACCTTGCGCCAAGTTGATATTGACCTGCCAAGTGGTTCCGAGCACGGTCGCACCTGATTTAAGTGATGCAACGTGCTTGAGGTAATCGCCCCAATACTCACCAATCAAAGGCTTCTGCTGTTCTAGTAGTGCAATTGCAGCATCAAATTGCTTTTGATCGAGCGCATATGGGTAGGTAATGCCCAAATCTTTCTGGGTCGCCATTAAGTAGAGCGCGGCATCTGCAATATAGATTGGTGAATCGTATGCAGTGATCTTGCCCTTATATGGAGAGTTTGCATCGAAGACTGTGCCCCACGAAGTTGGAGCTGGCTTCACAATATCTGTGCGGTAAGCCAACACGTTAGCTCCGCGACCGTGAGGAACACCATAGGCAACGCCATTAACTGAGTTCCAAGGCTGCATCTTCAAGTTATCAAAGATATCGGCATAGTTAGGAATCAAATCAGTATTTACAGGTGCAACATCGCCACCGTAAATTAAACGAAGAGATGCATCGCCTGATGCTGAAACTACATCGTATTCTCCGGTCTTCATCAAAGAGACCATTTCATCTGATGTAGAACCATTCTTAACATTAACTTTGCAACCAGTTTCCTTTTCGAAATCTGTTACCCAGTCAACGTTGGGATCTGTTGAACCATTTTCGACATAGCCAGCCCAAGCAACGATATTGACTTGGCCTTCGCCTGCACCTAGTTCGGAAAGTGCGTCGATCTTTGGTGGTTCATTACTTGCTTTACTGCTTGAGCCGCAGCTTGCTAGTGCAAGTGTCGCAGCTGAAGCGATCACAAGCGCTGAAAAGAGACGCTTTTTCTGCATCCTTATAGCCTCCATAACACACAACATATTCAGCCATTGAATATGTATTCCAGATCCATCAGGGTCGCACCCCTAGATACGGAATTCCTTTGCTGGGTCCCACGACGCGTACACCGAGTCGCCATAAGTGACTGGTTCGCTAATGTGGGTTGAGATCAATGTCAATCCATCGGCAGTTTCTAGTCGATAGCGGGTAGTAGCTCCGACGAATATTAAATCTTTTACTACGGCAGATATTGCGCCCGGTGATTGGGTTTTAGAGACGGTAATAAACTCTGGGCGAATATTGATTCGACGTCCATTAATTGTGATTTTATTGGTCTGCCCTACGAATTCAGAGACAAAAGAGCTCGCTGGATTTTCGTAGATTTCGCGCGGTGTTCCGATTTGTTCAATCTGGCCATTATTAAATACTGCGATTCGATCGCTCATGGTTAGAGCTTCTTCTTGATCATGGGTAACAAAGATAAAGGTAATTCCTACTTCGCGTTGAAGCTCTTTAAGTTCGAGTTGCATTTGTTCGCGCAACTTGAGATCAAGTGCACCGAGCGGTTCATCGAGCAATAAAACTGAAGGTCGATTTACCAACGCTCTAGCAAGTGCAACTCGTTGTCGCTGTCCGCCAGAAAGTTGAGCTGGCTTCCGATTCTCGTATCCAGTCAAGCGCACTTGGGATAGCGCTTCTAGCGCCCGACGACGACGTTCGGCCTTCTCAACTCCGGCTACTCGCATTCCATATTCAATATTGGAGATGACATCCATATGTGGAAAGAGGGCGTAATCTTGAAAAACTGTATTGACATCGCGCTCATAGGGTGGAAGCTGTGAGACATCAACTCCCTTTAAGAAAATTGAACCAGATGTTGGTTTTTCAAAACCAGCAATCATTCGCAGTACTGTCGTCTTGCCCGATCCGGAAGGGCCAAGCAGGGTAAGAAATTCGCCATCGAAGATGTCGATAGAAACTCCATTAACAGCGCGAACGTCGCCAAACGATTTGATTAAATCGCGAATTGCAATAGCTACCGTAGCTGACACAGTAGGCAGATTACAGAGGAAAAGGCTATAACTCCATCTTGTAGCCCAAACCACGCACAGTTTGAATGTACTCAGGGTTGGCTGGGTCAGTCTCTATCTTCGCGCGCAAGCGTTTGATATGAACATCGAGGGTCTTGGTGTCTCCCACATAATCACTGCCCCACACCCGGTCAATCAATTGCATGCGAGTAAGCACGCGCCCGGCATTGCGCATTAAGAATTCGAGTAACTCAAATTCCTTCAGTGGCAGCGAAACTGGTAATCCATTGACGCTAATAATGTGGCGATCGATATCGAGGCGTACTGGACCCACCTGCAATATTCCGACCTCTGGTGCACCTTCAACCACATCACCGCGGCGCAATACGGCGCGAATTCGAGCAATGAGCTCGCGTGATGAATATGGCTTGGTTACATAATCATCGGCCCCAAGTTCAAGTCCAACTACCTTGTCGATCTCAGAATCTTTTGCCGTCAACATGATGATGGGAACGCTTGATTTGGTACGGATTTGGCGACAAACCTCGGTACCGGATAAACCTGGAAGCATTAAGTCAAGCAGGATTAAGTCAGCGCCTTC
>CAZMBG010000095.1:0-4110 GCA_964564615.1 uncultured Candidatus Planktophila sp. | reverse complement strand
CCCCGCGAAGATAAGCCGAAGCGCAAATATGAAGAGAAGCCAAAGCGTGAGTACAAACCACGTGTAGAACGTTTTGAAAAGCCAAAGCGCGAATTCAAACCTCGCGAAGAGCGCCGCGAGCGTCCAGCTCGAGAAGTTATTCCACCGAAGTATGAACGCCCCGTGCGCAAGCCGGCAGTAGAGATTGTGACAAAGAAACAAGAGTTTGCCAGCACAACTTTCCGCGCTCTCGGAGTTCCAGCCTCTGTAGATAATGCACTTTCGGCTCAAGGAATCACTGAGCCTTTTCCTATTCAAGCTGCAACGCTGCCAGATTCAATTGCAGGTCATGACATTTTGGGTCGCGGGCAAACCGGATCTGGAAAGACTTTGGCATTTTCATTGGCACTACTAACAAAGCTCAATGGTCAAAAGGCACGCCCTCATCACCCGTTGGCAATTGTTCTTACACCTACACGTGAATTAGCTCAGCAAATCGATGAAGTGTTACATCCACTATCACGAGCTGTTGGACACGAGTCAGTTGTGGTGGCTGGAGGTATGGCATACGGAAAGCAGATCAACGCAATGCGCAAATCTGTCGCTATCGTTGTTGCGACCCCAGGACGACTTATTGATTTACTCAACAAAGGCGAAGTAATTTTGGATGACCTTCAAATTGCAGTGCTAGATGAAGCTGATCAGATGGCCGATATGGGGTTCTTGCCGGTTGTATCTGAAATTCTAGATCAAGCCAATCCTGAAGGGCAGCGCTTGCTTTTCTCGGCAACGCTAGACCGCGGTGTAGATGCTTTGGTGAAGAAGTATCTTAAAAACCCAAAGACCCACGCACTTCAAGATTCGCGTGCTTCGGTAGATACTATGGAGCACTTTGTTCTGGTATGCGAACCATCCCAAAAAGATGACATCACAGCTCAGATTGCGGCGCGGCACGGAAAAACAATTCTCTTCGTCAAGACCCAGCGTGGAGCAGATCGGGTTGCCGACAAATTGGCACATGCCGGAGTTGCAGTAGGTGCGCTTCACGGTGGAAAATCACAAGCGGTCCGCACCCGAACCTTGCAGCTCTTTAAAGAGACCCCAGATGCTGTTCTGGTAGCAACCGATGTGGCATCGCGCGGTATCCACGTTGATGGAATTTCACTCGTTGTACACGTAGATCCACCACAAGATGAAAAGGATTACCTCCACCGTTCGGGCCGCACAGCTCGCGCAGGTGAGTCCGGAGTAGTTGTCTCACTTGGCATGCCTCGACAACAGCGTATGATTGCAGCAATCACTTCCAAAGCAGGAGTTAAGCCACACGTGGTTAAGGTGGCTCCTTTATCAGAAGAGTTGGTCGAGATTACTGGCGCACAAGAACCATCAGGTATTCCTTATGTGCCACCTGTTATTGAAAAACCGAAGAGTCCACGCCGCAATGGTGGTGGCAATCGCCGTGGTGGGTTTAAAGGACGCCGCGGTCCGCGTCGCGATTAACTTCGCAAGTAATCAATTATCTTTGCTCTATCGTCAACAAGACTCTTGTATTCAAGGGTCTCGTTCGACATAGAGAGCAAAGTTTCGGCAAATGCAGCTGCGCTAACGGGATCAGCTTTAATCCAAGAGAGAGGTTCAGCTCTGTTGCGAATAGTAAAGAGTAAGAATTCTGAATCTCCCAATCGTGTCAGAGTCTGTCGCTCAGTACGCCACCAGTAATTTTCTGCTGCGGCAGTGTGATGTATTGATATTGGCTGATGCAAATCGGAAGTACTATGAAGTGACCAATTGCGTCGCCACACTGGACGCCCAGATTTAATTTTGTCGAATGTTGCAGACATATATGGCTGAAGAGCTGCCGAATATCCAGGGACAGGCGCATGAATCTCGTCAATATTCTTTCCAATTTTACTCCGTAGATCCCACCGAGAAGGAAAGACGACAATGCCGGCTACCAACCGCCACTCATTCTCTATCTTGGCCATCAAACAAAGATCTTCACAAATCACTTTGCCCAATTGGAGTAGTGGGTGATCTTGGCTAAGGTCTACAGAAGTTCCAGTTGGAATATGGGTGATTTTTGTTCCCTCAACTGAGTACTCGTTATGAAATTCCTTGATATTAGCCACTATTAATTCGATAAATTCTTGCAACTGGCTTTCATATCCCGGAAGAACTTGAAAAACAGTCTCTCGAACAGAGTTAATCAATTCGCCACGTTCGCGCAATTGTTCGGCCACATCATCGCCAGCTTCAAACCATTCGCGAGGTTCAAGTTCACGTAAACCCATGATCAAGCGGAAAGGTTTGCCATCGTATGGTGGCGGATAGGCGTACCTTGTGCTCATAGCGTTAGGCTAGCGCCATGAAACGTTTTAATCAGTGGCTAGCTAAGAAAATTACTGACGGTGTGGCAACAATGTGGTGCGCCTATTTATTCGCCGGCATCGCCTTAGTCTCTTTCCCGGCAGCTATTCGCTCTGGAGATGCGCTGACAATAGTTTCCTGGGTGGCACAAACTTTTCTCCAACTTGTTCTGCTTTCAATAATTATGGTGGGGCAGAACATTAACTCTGCCGGAGTCGAAAAAATGATTCGCGAGACCCACGAAGCCTCACTGGGTGAGTTTGAATTGGCGAAAGAAGCTCGAAACATAGCAGATAAGGAGTTGGCCGAGCTCAAAGAGATAGCTCGCGAAATTCATCGCGTAATTAGAGATGTAGAAAAGGGTTAGTTCGCAAAATTTGGTATTTCAATCAATATTGTTGTGAGAAATCGTTGAATTTGCCTCGCTCTGTGACTAACGTTTCCTAAGTCCAGGGGAGGGAGCTCGATGACTCGTGTGTACTACCACGACGATCCTGTCGAAGAGCCACTCCACAGCGAGAGCAAGTTTCTTCCATATGTGAAATTAGTGGGTCTGCTCTTAGTTGCTTATTTCTTCATTCAAACGACCTATGCGGCCAATATTGGACTCGGTGGAGGAAGTAATGAATTCGGGCAAGGCGTCATGCAAACAACTGCCTGCTCTGGAAATACTGCTCTCTCAATTGCTCCTATCTCGAAATTCGTTAACTCATCAGGGGCTGGTGCCTACTATCTGCAAGGCGTAACTGTTAGCAATATTCCATCAAGTTGCAATGGTTATGACTTCACTATTAATGCGTATGGTGTAAGTGGTAATGCAACGCTACCTCTATTCAACTCTTCATCTACAGATGCAGTTATTTATCAGAATGCGGGGGCATATTCCGAAGGATATGGAAGCACAGGAATGACTGTTACTTCAGGTTCTGGAACATTCACAGTAACTTTCACCAACCCAGTTGCGTCCACCATTTCAGTAGGTCGAGTAACAATCCAAAGTGGAAATCACACGCCTTGGGCGGTCGTCGGTCAAACTGGTCCAGGTGGCGGAAAGGTCTTCTATTACTCTGCCGGTGGATTTAATTGCGGACCAACAATGTCCGACACATGTCACTGGCTAGAGGCAGCTCCAGTTACCTGGAATGGGGGCTCGTCAGATCCTGATCTGCCGTGGAGCAATGTCTCGGAATCAGCGACATCCGTATCCGGACTTGTGAGCAGTATTGGAGCGGGCTATAAGAATTCGCTGCTTATCCAAAGCAGAAATGGAACATATAACTCATCCACAAATAAATATGGTGCAGGCGCGGCACTGGCTTACCGCGGTGGGGGATTATCGGACTGGTATTTAGGATCTCTTCCTGAAATTATTGAGATGAAGAATCAACAAAACCTTATTGGTGGGTTAACTAACTACATGTATATGTCTTCAAACCAATACGATGCCTCTCATTACATCGCTTATTACTTCCCTTGGTCTCAGCAATTCTTCCCTGCTAAGAGCACGTCGCCTAGTGAAGATCGCGGCGTCCGTCCAATCCGCTCGTTCTAATTACGCCGAATATATCTCAGCTTTTCCTCTATCTAGAGGTACTGCGTTTTTGGATATAAATAAGGGTTGTGTCAGAGTTAGAAGCCGAAAAAGTGGAATCGGTAGGAGTGATTGACGCACTCACTTTATGAAAACTGGTTACCGCTGGCTTCCAAGGGCAGGTTGCGGTGTAGTTGGGATACGACCCAGAAGTGCTTATTGCCAAACAATTT
>CAZMBG010000094.1:0-4122 GCA_964564615.1 uncultured Candidatus Planktophila sp. | reverse complement strand
GAAGGTCATATATAACTCCGAGCGCACCATAGAAATCAGAAGCGCCCGACTTTGAAGAAACTGCCCGGCTGCCGTGCTTTACAACTCGCGCTCCTGCAGCCGCCGCAACAATGGCGGCGGTAGAAGAGATGTTAATTGTGTGAGCACCATCGCCACCGGTACCCACCGTGTCTACCGCTCTTTCAGTTATCGAAATCGGAGCTGCATGTGCGTAGAGCTCTTCAACCGCTGCGACAACTTCCTCTGAAGTTTCGCCCTTATCTTTCAAGGCCAACAAGAACGTTTTAACAGAGTCAATATCGGCGGTATCTTCAAAAATCGTCCGTAAGACCTCTTTAATTTCGCCTGCCTCTAAATCAAGGCCAACGCGTAAACGCTCTACATAATTTTCCCAGAGCATATGGAAATTTATAGCGAGATAGCTAAACGTTGACGAAGCAGATCGGCTGCAGTTCCAGCCAAAGTAAATGGGTCGATCGGATGGATAACAGTCGCCTCCGCGCGCGACCAAGCAGCGAGCCAACGATCCTCCCGGCGTCCGACCACGAGAAGAACTGGAGCGCAATTAAATTGCTCATCTTTGAGTTGGCGCGCGATTCCCATCCCGCCCTCTGGAGCTGCCTCACCATCAAGGATGTAGAGATCGATCGGCGAATCTGAGTCGGGCTTCTTGGAATCTACAAATAGTCGGAGCGCGTCGGCGGTCGCAAATTGATGAATGACGTGTTCGGAAAGGTCGGCCGCGACCTTGCTGCCCAAGGCGGCGATGATTGCCGCTCGAGTCGAAGAATCATCCGAGTAGAGAGCGATATGAATTTTGCGAGAACCGGCCATAGCCCAATATTAAACCGAGCAGGTGACCCTTTTCACCTCATTTCGATATCAAAAAGGGTGTTAAAGGACACCTAGAAAGTAGGTGTTTCACGCGTAATTCCAGCATAATGCCCCTATGACTAGCACCACCGCCAGCTCTCATCACACCATTACTCGCCCCAATCTGGTAGCCGTTGGAACAATCGTCTGGCTATCCAGCGAACTTATGTTCTTTGCTGCGCTCTTCGCGATGTACTTCACGACTCGCGCAGTTCAAGGACCTGAAGTTTGGTTAGAGCACACCTCAATTCTCAATATTCCGTTTGCAGTCCTGAACACCACAATATTGGTTCTCTCATCAGTCACTTGTCAGTTTGGTGTATTTGCAGCTGAGCGTTATCAAGCGCGTCGCACAGGTTCGCTCTTCAATGTGAAGTCTTGGGGAATGCGTGAATGGTTCTCCCTCACATTCCTCATGGGCGCCTTCTTTATCGCCGGACAAATCTTTGAATACGCGTCATTGGTCACTGAACATCTCACCCTCTCATCGAGCGCGTACGGATCTGTCTTCTACTTAGCAACTGGCTTCCACGGACTCCACGTAACAGGCGGGCTTATCGCCTTTCTGATCGTGATGGTTCGCGTCGCTAAAGCACGTCGCTTTACCCAAGGACAAGCAACAACTGCAATCGTGGTTTCGTACTACTGGCACTTTGTCGACGTGGTCTGGATTGCGCTCTTCTCTGCCATCTACCTCATTAAGTAAGAATTAAAAGTAAGAAAGGAAACCCGTGAAAAAACTTTCACGTCTTCGTAGACATCGAGCGGCTGCGCCTGTGCTGCTGATCTTTGCGCTCTTTGCAATCGGAACAACATTCCAGGTTGCAAGCGCAGTCAACACTCCGCAAGTCTCAGCAGCAGATCGAGCCACAACCATCGAAGAAGGAAAGCAGATCTTTCTCAAGGGATGCTCCTCTTGTCACGGGCTCAATGCCGAAGGTGGAAAAATTGCACCTTCACTTATAGGCGTTGGCGCTGCATCGGTAGATTTCCAAGTCAGCACCGGCCGCATGCCAATGGCTGATATGAGCACCCAAGCAGTCCGAAAGGCGCCGGTTTACAATGCTGAAGAAGTCAACGCTTTAGCGGCTTACGTAGCCTCCTTGGCTCCGGGGCCTGAAATTCCAAGCGATGAAGTTCTTAACTACGAGCGTGATGGAAGCGTTGCAGAAGGTG
This sequence comes from uncultured Candidatus Planktophila sp., assembly GCA_964564615.1. GTDB lineage: Bacteria > Actinomycetota > Actinomycetes > Nanopelagicales > Nanopelagicaceae > Planktophila. The sequence goes on along the minus strand of CAZMBG010000094.1, from coordinate 2,073 downwards.
GCGAACTATTCCGCACCAACTGCGCAATGTGCCATAACTTCGCTGCTCAAGGTGGCGCTCTTACTCAAGGCAAGTACGCACCAACTTTGATGGGAGTCGAACCAAAGCACATCTACGAAGCAATGGTTACTGGTCCGCAATCTATGCCAGTCTTTAGCGATAAGACCATCACTCCAGAAGAAAAACTCTCCATTATCAAATGGATTAAATCAGCCGAGAAGGAACCACAACTTGGTGGCGCAGCGCTCGGACGAGTTGGCCCAGTAACTGAAGGTTTGCTGGCGTGGACTTTAGGAATCGGAGTGCTCATCGGCGTGGCAGTCTGGTTAGCAATGAAGGCGAGATAGGTGGATTATAAAAATGTCTAACGAAATCGAACATTTCAAAGATCCAGGGCTGCCTGCGCATGTCCATCGTCGCACTGATGACTCCCCTGAATTTGCAAAGCGGGCAGAACGCCAAGTGGCGATTCTCTTCTTGCTATCTGTTGTCGGAACAATTGTTGCAGTCGGGTCTTACATCTTCATCCCGACTGACGCATTTATCTTCGTTCCATTTCTTAATAACACCAATGCGCATCAGCTCTTCCTTGGATTAGGTTTTGCAATTGCACTCTTCTGCATCGGCGCTGGCGCAATTCATTGGGCAAAAACACTAATGCCCGATGAAGAACTCATTGCAGAACGTCATGAATTTCGTAGCCCAGATGAAGATCGAGCAGATTTCGTCAAGACCGTTAAAGAAGGTGCAGCCAAGGCTGGCCTCGGTCGCCGTCCTCTCATTAAACGTACTCTTGGTCTCGCTCTTGGACTCTTCGGACTTACTCCGGTTGTATTACTTCGCGATTTAGGGCCGCTTCCAGAAGATGAACTCACCAAGACTTCTTGGAAAGCCGGCACGCATCTGGTAACAGATCCGGGTGATCGCCGCATTAAAGTTACTGACCTCGAAGTCGGTGCAGTCGTGCAGACAATGCCTGAACTTCCAGAAGGTAAAGAACGAAAGCTGGAAGATGTTGCCAAAGATCCAGTTCTTCTCATTCGTCTTCGCCCGGAAGAGTTCAACTTGGATGCAGAGCGCCTATCGTGGACTCACGAAGGAATTATCGCCTTCTCAAAAATTTGTTCGCATATGGGTTGTGCAGTTGCGCTGTATGAACAACAGACCAAGCACTTGCTGTGCCCATGTCACCAATCAACATTCGATGTTACTCGCGCCGCAAAGGTAATCTTTGGCCCAGCAGCGCGACCATTGCCACAACTTCCCATTACTGTGGATGCAGATGGTTATCTCGTTGCCGCTGCTCCATTTAACGAACCTGTAGGACCTAGCTTCTGGGAGCGCTCATCATGACAGCACGTGAAAGAATTGCCGGAACTGTTGCCGGCTATGTAGACGATCGCACCGGAGCTGCTAAATGGCTGAAAAAGAACCTCACTAAGGTCTTCCCTGACCACTGGTCATTCCTCCTCGGCGAAATCTGCCTTTACTCATTTATCATCTTGCTCGCATCAGGAACATTTCTTACTTTCTGGTTCGACCCATCGATGCGTGAGGTCGTGTATGAAGGCAGTTACCAACCGCTCAATGGTTTAAAGATGTCGGCTGCATATGCATCTACATTGCACCTCTCTTTTGAAGTTCGCGGTGGTTTGTTGATGCGCCAGATTCACCACTGGGCTGCTCTTATCTTCATGGTGGGTATCGTCGTTCACTTACTCCGCGTCTACTTCACTGGCGCATTCCGTAAGCCACGTGAATTTAACTGGATTATCGGTGTTGGTTTATTGACCCTTGGCATTGTCGAGGGCTTCCTCGGTTATTCGTTGCCAGATGATCTACTTTCCGGAACTGGTATTCGTATTGCTGAAGCAATTATCCAAGCAATTCCATTGGTCGGCTCATATATCGCCTTCTTCGCATTTGGTGGAGCATTCCCCGGAACATCCTTTATTCCTCGCATCTATACCGTCCACGTACTCTTACTTCCCGGAATCTTCCTTGCGCTCATCACAGTGCACTTATTGTTGGTCTGGTACCAGAAGCACACACAATGGCCTGGTCCGGGACGCA
>CAZMBG010000093.1:0-4180 GCA_964564615.1 uncultured Candidatus Planktophila sp. | reverse complement strand
AAGGCCAAAACTGGTGGATGTTGTGATGCCATTGTAATCAGCCAGGCACTTGTAACAGTAAGGCTAGTTCCGAAAAAATATGAGAGGGCACCCAGTATCGCCGCAGTAATCAAAAGAGTGCGATACCTATTCTTCATCATCGCTCCACCACATCAATAATGTAATCGGCTTGAAACTGCTCTGGATTATCGTGAGTGACGAGGACGACAATTACGCCAGAGTCGGCAACTGCCCGTAATACTTTGGCAACAATTCTGGCTGAAATTGCATCCAGATCTGCCGTAGGTTCATCTGCGATAAGAATCTGTGGCTTTTTGCAGAGTGCGCGTGCAAGTGCAATTCGTCTGATCTGTCCACCAGAAATCTTGGCCGACTTCTCTGTCGTACCACCAATAACTGAATCAAGGCCTTCAGATAAGTCTGCTGGTAGCAGATTGACCTTTTCAAGGAATTGGCAAATTTCTTCATCAGAGATACTTGGGACAACCAAAGAAAATTGATCACGTACAGATCCAGAAATCAACGTTGGACTTTGTGGTACCCAGGCAATCTCTTTGAGGTACGACGCTTTTGTGTAATTTACAATTGATACTTCATTAATTGATATTTCAACATCGCGCCTTAATCCCAAAAGGTTATAAAGGAATGTGGTCTTGCCGAGCCCCGAACCGCCTCGAATGATTGCTAAATTTCCGGGTTCCAATTTCGCACTTGGAATCTGACCTGTACTGAAAGGTGAATGAAATTCATCCCAGCGAAGATTGGTGATTGTTTTTAGTTCTTTGGCACCCCATTGTGCTCGTGGGTAAAGAGATTTCTTATCTGAAATTTTTTGAAGAGCTTCGACTCCATCTGATGAGGCGTGAAATAAGGAGGCAGCGTTACGGACCGGGAAGTACACCTCCGGGGCAAGTATCAGCACAATCAGCGCTGGAAGAAATTCCATTGAACCATTCACAAGCCGTAAGCCCACAGATACTGCGATTAATGCCACCGAAATCGTGGCAGATAATTCAAGTACTAGTGCGCTTATAAATGAGATGCGCAATACTTTCATAGTCTCTCTTGTATAACGTGCACCCATTTCTCGAATTCTTACACCTTGCTGAGAAATCCGACCAAATATTGTTAATGTATAAATGCCTTTGAGTGAATCCTCAAAGTAACTACTTAAAGTGGATAGTGATGCCCATTTCCTAGCGACTGCATCATTGGTGTACATACCGATGAGAGCTCCGAAAATTGGAATAAGTGGAAGAGTTAATATCGCTATTACTGCTGAGAGCGGATCACAGAAGAAGATCGTTGCAATTACAAGAAATGGCAGAATACTTGCTCCGATTACCTGAGGAATAAAGCGACCGATATAGGTATCCAGAGAGTTGGCGCCTTTAATCAAAAGCGTTGATAGTTCGGTGCTGGAAGAGTAATTGAGTATTTCGGTAGACCCAGTAATTTCCGTGCGAAGTGACCTCTTGAACGCTGCTGCTTGATTGAGCGACCACCGTTCGAATTGCGAGCTTAAGATCGCTTTGCATAGCCAGATAGCGCCAACTGTCAGTACCAGGGGAAAAATTTCGCTATCTATTTCAATGAGCCCAATGATTGTCTTTGAGAGAGCGTATGCATTAGCAATAATGAGAGCAGCGCTTACACACGAGTAGACAGTCGAGAGAATTATGAATCTGCGCCCACCTGCCAAAGAGAGAAGTGGACGCAGATTCTTAGGCTTCACAGCCACACTATATTCGGTCTAGATATCCAGGATTCCTTTTTCTGGATTGACTATTTGGTGGGCGCTTACTCGTTTCCTAAAGACCCAATAAGTCCAACCTTGGTAAATCAGTACGAGAGGAGTCAGCACTATGGCCACTATCGTCATTACCTTGAGAGTGTATTCAGTGCTCGAAGCATTTGTGATTGTGAGATCAAATTTCGATGCAATTGAGCTTGGCATAACTCGTGGATAAAGTGCATAGAAAAGAGTCACGACAAAAGTTGCGATTGCAAGCGCGCTAAATATAAAACTCCACCCTTCGCGAACTTTAAGATTTGCGAATAAGCCCAACAACCAGAAGAGTGCGACCAGAACTGAGAGGATGAGCACTAATCCGTTGATTGATGGAAGCGAAAGATTGGTCCACGCAAGGAATAACACGGCCGCGACAGCTGCAATTAGGCCGAGTTTGAGCGCAAGGGCTCGAGATCGAACTCGAATTTCGCCATCTGTTTTAAGTGCGAGAAATACCGCTCCATGTGTAAGAAAGACCGTTAATGTCACAACTCCACCTAGGAGCGCATAAGGATTGAGAAGATTAAAGAATCCTCCCGTGTATTCAATATGTCCATTGAGTTCTTGAAGGGGTACTCCGCGAACGATATTTGCGAAGGCAACACCCCATAAAAGCGCTGGGAGCGCACTACAAATAACAATTGCAATATCCCAGCGAGAGCGCCACTGTGCCTTTCCATACTTACTTCGGTACTCAAATGCGACGCCCCGAACAATGAGCGAGATGAGGATGAGAAAGAGAGGAAGATAAAACCCACTAAAAAGCGTTGCGTACCACTCTGGAAAGGCGGCAAAAGTAGCTCCACCTGCGACAAGCAACCAGACTTCATTTCCATCCCAGACGGGACCAAGTGTTGTGAGAACTGCGCGACGGTCTGCCTCATTCTTTGAAACGAAAGGCAACAACGAACCTACGCCGAAATCAAATCCTTCAAGGATAAAGTAACCGATCCAGAGAACAGCGATGAGTACGAACCATGTAGTTTGAAAAGACATTTTTCTCCTCCTTAGTAACTCATCACGAGTGGTTTGTCAGAATCTCCACCGAGTTGTGGACTTTGATAATCGACTTCAATCTGAGGACCATTCTGGATGACTTTGAGTGTGAGCCCCACTTCAATGATCGCAAGTACCCCGTACAGCAACGTGAAGACAATCATTGTCGTCAGTACGCTTCCAGCCGAAACCACTGCACTAACACCATCGGCAGTCTTAATTAATCCAAATACCGCCCAAGGTTGTCGAGCCGTCTCGGTAAATATCCAGCCGAATGAGGTTGCGATAAGTGGGAGGAATGGCAGGGACTTCATCCCACTTATAAACCACTTCGACTGAGGGAGCGCTCCCCCTTTATGCATCCTCCATAAGGTGAAGAGAGCTAGGAAGAAGGCAATCGCGCCGAAACCAATCATCAAACGGAAAGACCAATAGGCCAGTGGAATGTTTGGAGTGTAATTTCCGGCTCCGTACTTTGCATCGTATTGCCTCTCTAAATCGTTGACCCCTTGCACGGTCGAGTTGAAATCGCCAGTTGCTAGAAATGAGAGGACAGAGGGAATATCGATTTGAAATACTGGACGTGATCCATCAAGCGTTCCAATAGTGAAAATCGAGAAAGGTGCAGAGTCAGTGGTGTCATACAACGCCTCTGCAGCAGCCATCTTCATTGGCTGCTGAGTGGTCATTACCTTTCCGATAACGTCACCAGAAACACTTACGAATAGAAAAGAGATAATGACTGTAATGAGCCCCAACTTAAGAGTTGGACGAGCCATTTCTTCATCTTTCTTCTTGAGGATTAGCCACGCAGATATACCTGCCATAAAACCACCAGCCGCAAACGCTGCCGATGGAATCGTATGTAGGAAGGTGACTACTGCAGTCTTTTGGGTAAGCACCTCCACAATATCGGTAAGTTCTGCGCGGCCCTTTTCTAGGTTGATTCGATATGCAACAGGATGCTGCATCCAGGCGTTGGCAGCAAGAATGAAATATGCAGAGATGAGAGTTCCGATGGATGCCAGCCAAATCGTTGCCAGATGAAGTTTCTTCGGCAAGCGATCCCAGCCGAATATCCAAAGCCCCAGGAAGGTACTTTCGAGGAAAAAGGCAAGTAAGCCTTCCATCGCAAGTGGCGCGCCAAAAATGTCACCGACAAATCGAGAATAGGAAGACCAGTTCATACCAAACTGAAATTCCTGCACGATTCCTGTGACAACACCGATAGCAAAGTTGATAAGGAATAACTTTCCAAAGAACTTGGTGGCACGTAGATACTTGAGGTCACTGGTGCGATACCAGGCAGTTTGCAAGCCGGCGACTAGAAAACCAAGGCCGATAGTGATTGGTACAAAGAGGAAGTGATACACGGTCGTGATAGCGAATTGC
>CAZMBG010000092.1:0-4276 GCA_964564615.1 uncultured Candidatus Planktophila sp. | reverse complement strand
TCCGTAGGGATAGTTAGTAGTAGGGACAGCGCTTCGCTGGAAGTGCTGGTTCACGGGTTGTGAGAGGCCAACTTTACGTTGGTGGTGCGGATAGGCCAAATCCGTGCTTTTTCTGCCGCTCACGGGCATAGGATGAGCGTGCAATGAAGCGCTATTACCAACTATTTCAATTCCCGTCTGTCTGGGCGCTTCTGCTGAGCTCTTTTCCCGCTCGTTTGGCATATGGCATGGTGGGACTTTCAGTCTTCTTTAAAGCGGAACAGACAACCCACTCCATCGCATTCGCTGGTGTTGCAGTTGGACTTAATGGATTAGCTGGCGCATTAACAGCAGGCATTCGTGGCACAGTGACAGATAAATGGGGAATGAAGTGGCCGTTACGAATTCTCGTTCCTGGCTATTCATTGATGTTAATTCTACTCAATCTTTCGCAGGATCGATCCACAATCTTAATTTTTGCCATTCTCTTAGGGTTAAGTGCGCCTCCCATTAATTTATCGGTTCGCCCATTATGGAAAGATGCTGTTCCCGAAGAATGGTTACGAACTGCTTATGCAGTAGATACCGCAACTATGAGTACAACTGGAGTTATCGGTCCGGTAATCGCAACTTCACTAGCACTATCTTCTCACCCAGGAAGCGCTCTCCTTGTCTGTTCACTTTTTATGTTTATCGGTGGGAATGCGCTGCACCTCATTCCTTTGACAAAGAATTGGGTACCAGAAGAAAAACCTGCGGAAAAGCAGCCGATGTGGCGACATAGACCTTTTCAACTTTTGCTCATCGAAGGAAGTTTTATCGGATTTGGTTGGGGTGTCTTTGATGTCGCAGTTCCTGCCTTTGCCACACTTGAAGGCGTTCCACATCGAACCGCTTGGGTCTTTACTGCAATGGGTATCAGCAACATTATTGGTGGACTTCTAGGTGGCTTAGTTTCAAAGAATTACTCACCTCTTAAAGCAATCCGTATTGGCTATATCGCCTGGTTTATCGCTTCACTTCCTATTGCATTTACCTACCCAGGTTGGTCTATGGTGATTGCTGGCGCATTTATCGGCCTCACTGGTGGAATCATTCAAGTCTTCTATTGGGAGGTAACTGAAGCCGTTCGTCCACAAGGTGCGCAATCTGCGATGCTCGGCTGGCTATGGACTGTAGAAGGTTCGATCGCATCGCTTGGCTCTACATCAGCTGGTTGGTTCTCTGAAACTTTCTCTCCTCGCGGCGCCCTTGCCCTGACCACAATCTGCATTGGAATCGGCCTCATTATTCTCAACCTTGGAGCTCCGGTATTGAAGGCCGCCGATAAGGTTCCAACGAAAGAAGAAGATTTGGCTGCGATGGGAGATAACTCGCCAACTACTCGTTAATGGGCGGCATCTCTCCAGTTTTTACCTACGCCAACTCCAACGTCTAACGGTGTGCGCAATTGATAAGCGCTACCCATTTCGCGGCGCACAATTTCAGTTACCGTTTCAACTTCGGATTCAATAACTTCAAAGATGAGCTCGTCATGTACTTGTAGGAGTAATCTCGATCTGAGTTGCGCAGACTTAAACGATTTATCCACGCCAATCATCGCCAGCTTTATGATGTCCGCTGCAGATCCTTGGATAGGGGCATTGAGAGCCATGCGTTCTGCAATCTCGCGTCGCTGTCGATTATCGCTTTGCAAATCTGGCAGATAGCGCCGGCGTCCTAAGATGGATTGGGTATAACCAACCTTCCGAGCCTCATCTACTACGGTAGAGAGGTAATCACGGATGCCACCAAATCGTTCAAAGTAACGGTCCATCAGCTCTTGCGCTGCGGGTGGGGTGATATCAAGCTGGGCTGCTAAACCATATGAACTTAGTCCATATGCCAATCCGTATGACATTGCCTTAATTTGGCGTCGCATCTCTGGATCAACCTCTTTTGGATTGACTCCAAAAACTTCGGCAGCGATAGATGCGTGGAGATCTTCACCAGATTCAAATGCTCGAATTAAGTTCTTGTCGTTGGAGAAGTGCGCCATTATGCGCATCTCAATCTGACTGTAATCAGCTGTAAGAATGAGATCAAAACCTTTGCCTGGAATGAAACTCTCGCGAATAGCGCGACCATCTTCTGTTCGCACTGGAATATTCTGCAAGTTTGGGGCAATGGAAGAGAGGCGACCGGTAGCAGCAACCGTTTGTCCAAAATGGGTGTGTATCCGACCATCGTTGGCTACTTCAACGAGCAGACCTTCAATCGTCGTGGATAGCTTTTTCAACTCACGAATTCGAAGTAGCGATGCAAGCAGTGGATGGCCGGTCTTCTCTTGCAACCATAAAAGTGCATCGGCATCGGTGGTGAAACCAGTCTTAATCTTCTTGGTCTTTGGAAGTTTAAGCTCATCAAAGAGGACAACTTGAAGTTGCTTGGGTGACCCGACATTGAATTCATGGCCTGCAGAGGCGTGCGCCTTCCTACTCTCTTGCGCTACTTCATCTTCATAGCGTTGAGCCAGTTTTGAGAGCGCCTTGCTATCAACTGCGATACCGATCCGCTCCATGTCTGCAAGCAGCGCTGCAATGGGAAGTTCAAGATTGGAGAAAAGCTCTGCTGCGCCACGACCCTTTAACTCTTCATCCATGAGTGGTCGCATCGCCAGCAATGCAGCAGCGCTAGTGGTCAATGTCGATTGCCAGGACGAGGTGTTTATTGGGGTCGCCCATTTATCTGCCAAGTCTGCGAAAGATGTTGCCCTAGTACCTGAGTTGATGAGATAGGCCGCTAGATCTACATCAAAGCTGACTCCTGCAAGTCCATTGATGCGAGATAGAGATTTACCGTCGAAGACAATTTTCTCAATGTCTTCGCTATATGCCCACTCGCCCATCTGCTTTTCATCTACACAATAAATTTCATTGGGTGAGAGCGCGACGGCATATCGAATCAACTCTTCATCGACTGAATCGCCGCTCAGTTCAAAGGCGAGCGCAATTTCTCCGGAGTGTTTTCCTAGTTTTCGTTCAAGTTCTGACCCGCTTACTACGGTAACTTCAATAATCGGTCCGAAGAGATCGCTTTCAACTTCTTCCGTACCGGAAGCAGCCAGGGCGGCAAACCGCTCTTTGAGAGATTTAAACTCTAATTTTTCTAAAAGCGGATTTATCTCTTGCGGTTTAATGCCATGCCACTCAAGCGAGTTGAGATCAAAGTTGATTGGCGCATCGTGCACCAGTTGCGTGAGTTCGCGATTGCGAATGACGTTATCAATATTGTCACGTAAGGATTGTCCGACCTTTCCCGCAATCTGATCTGCATGCGAAATAATTTCCTGAAGGGATCCATACTCAACCACCCACTTGGCAGCAGTCTTCTCCCCCACGCCTGGAATAGATGGCAAATTATCTGAAGGGTCGCCGCGGAGCGCTGCAAAATCTGGATATTGCTCTGGAGACATACCGTACTTTTCGAGTACCGCATCTGGGGTCATTCGCGCTAATTCAGAGACACCACGCTTTGGATATAAAACGGTAGTCGTCTCATTGACCAATTGAAAACTGTCGCGGTCTCCAGTGCAGATGTAAATCTGGAAACCATCTTTCTCGGCCCGTTTTGTAATTGTGGCGATGAGATCGTCTGCTTCATACCCTTCGAGCGAAAATCGCTGTAGTCCACAGAGATCGATAAGCTCATGGAGGTAACCCATCTGCGACCTGAACTCGTCAGGGGTGGATGCGCGATTAGCTTTATATTCCGGAAAGATATCTGATCTAAATGTCTTGCGAGATACGTCAAAGGCAACTGCAATATGGGTCGGCTGCTCCTCTTTAATCAAGGAGAGCAACATGGTGGCAAATCCGTAAATCGCGTTGGTATGCAGGCCTTGCGCGGTTGTGAAGTTCTCGACTGGCAGCGCAAAATAAGCTCGATATGCCATAGAGTGGCCGTCGATAAGCAATAACTTCTTTGCGGATTTCACAGCCGGGCTCATGGCGCACATCTTAGGTAACAAGTTACTATTTATAACTATGACGCAACCTGATTACATGGCAATTCTTCGTGAACGCGGTTCTGGACTTCTCGATCAGAAGATGGGTATTGAGATTCTGGAAGCCTCCCCACAGCGCTTGGTAGGAAGAATGCCGGTTGCGGGTAATACTCAACCAATTGGACTACTCCACGGTGGTGCAAATGTAGTTCTCGCCGAATCTCTTGGATCGATTGGTACTGCCCTGCATGCTGGTCCAGATCGAACCATTGTTGGCGTTGATATCAACGCTACCCACCACAAATCCGCTCG
>CAZMBG010000091.1:0-4290 GCA_964564615.1 uncultured Candidatus Planktophila sp. | reverse complement strand
TACCAACGAATACTGAAGGTCAGTTTCGTTTCTTCGCTAGCCCTGGAACCTGGACGCTCGTCGTCCAGGCGCCAGGTGCTCGCGTGGAAGAGAAGGTCGCTGTTGAATATGGCGCACCAACAGATCTCCTGATTCATATCTAGTTTAAATATTCACGAATCGAATACCGATATCTCTCGCAGGAAAGTAGGATTGAGACATGGCTAACCAACATGAACTACGTGAAAAAGGTCTTCGACTCACACCACAACGCGAGTTGGTCTTAAAAGCGGTGCGCGATCTCGGGCACGCAACGCCAGAAGAAATCGCCAATAAGGTTCGAGAAGAACATCCCGGTATCAATCTCTCTACCGTCTATCGCAACTTAGAAACTCTCGAAAATGTTGGCCTAGTGCAACACACTCACTTAGGACATGGCGGCGCTACCTATCACGCATCGGAAGAGCTCACCCATCTCCACTTGGTGTGTGAAGTATGTGGAGCCATCGGAGATGCACCAATCGAGGTTGCCGCGAATTTTGTGCAGAATTTGGCTGATGATTACGGTTTTCATACCGATGTCACCCACTTTGCAATCGCGGGCACCTGCGCCGCTTGCTATAAATAACGCTTTTCCGCGCCACTCGATAGATTATGCGCGTGAGTGCAGTATTGGTAGAAGAAGGTCCCGACCGCGGAGCTATCTGGCATTTTGGCCAACCATCGCTCGAACAACGCGCGCTCGTTGAAGGTCGTGGTTGGGTCGACCTCTCTCACCTAGCAACTCTTGCCGTTACTGGCGAAGATCGAATGAAATGGCTGCATGATTTAACAACCCAGCATCTGCTCAACATGCAGGTAGATACGTGGTTGCCGGTTTTAATTCTTGATCCGCAAGGTCATATCGAATATCAATTTAATCTTGTCGATGACGGAACAACATCCTGGATTGTCATTGATCCTGAATATGCACCAGGGTTACTCGCCTATCTACTTAAGATGCGATTTATGTTGAAAGTTGATGTTCGCGATGCAACTTCCGAAGTTGCAGTTCTACGGGCACCGGGTGCTGCGACAGATATCGGCGGACCATTTGTAGTGGTACCACGAACTGATGTAGAAAAAGTACGAGCCGAATTCGCTACCCGAGCAGAAGAAGTTGGCATCTGGGCGCTCGAAGCCGAGCGAGTTGCGGCTCATCGTCCACGACATGGCATCGATACTGACGCTAAATCTATTCCAAATGAACTTGGAGTTCTCAACACATCTGTCCACATGAATAAAGGTTGTTACCGCGGACAAGAAACAGTCGCCAAGGTATTTAATTTAGGCGCACCGCCACGTCGTTTAGTGATGCTCCATCTCGATGGATCAGCGGTAGTGATGCCTAACCCCGGAACTCCAGTGATGAATGGTGATGTGCAGGTGGGTTTTCTTGGAACTGTTGCTCGCCACTATGAATTAGGTCCGATCGCGCTCGCAGTGATTAAGCGCAACACCCCAATAGATATCACGCTGACTGTCGATGGAATCACTGCATCGCAAGAAGTTATCGTCGCGGGGTCGAGATGAAATTTATCGGTCAACTTATTGTGGTTCTGCTCGCTACGCTCGCAATTATGTGGGCTGTTCGTAAGATGTAGCACTAGTATTATCGGATTATGGAACTCTTCACCACAATTTTTCTTGGGATTTTCTCCATCATTGTTGGTGCAGGTCTTTTATTCTATGGAGTTCGCGGACGTCGCCAATCACAAGCGCGCGATTCTCGCACATATAAGAGAGGGCGAATCTAATGGCCTTTGTTATTCCCGACGGGTTACATGATGATGTTAAGCCGCTTGCTTGGTTGGTAGGCAAATGGGGTGGACGCGGCCATGGCGAATGGGGCGATCAGAAATTTTCATTTACCCAAGAAGTTACCTTCCGTCACGATGGACGGCCTTATTTGGAATATACCTCGCGTTCGTGGCTGATTAACGAAGATGGTTCACTCATCAAACCCGCCGCCGGTGAAACTGGTTATTGGAAAGTAAAACCAAACAATGTACTAGAAGTAGTTATCGCGCATAATCTCGGAATTGTTGAGAGTTGGGTTGGACAACACCAAGGTGCAAAAATCCAACTTGAATTTGATGGTGCTGCACTTAATCCGAGTGCAAAACACGTGCATGGCGGATCGCGACTCTATGGTTTAGTTGAGGGGCAACTCTTCCTCGCCTATGACATGGCTGCAATGGGTAAAGAGTTACAACCACATGTGTGGGCATCTCTAGAGAGGCAACCTGAATAATGAGCGATGCAGTTTTAGCTGAGTATGTCCGCAGCGGGGTAGTTGAATCTGAACATCGCGGCTATTTAGTTGCTCTAGCAGCAGATGGTTCAACCACACTTGCACTGGGAGATATCGAACATCTCTTCTTCCCACGTTCGACTGTTAAATCTATTCAAGCCGCAGCCATGGTGCGTCACGGCCTGCAACTGCCACCACACTTGTTGGCTTTTGCGGCATCGAGCCACTCAGGATCTGCGGAACATATTAATTTGGCTCGCGAAATATTGGCTTTGGCACAGCTCGATGAGAGCGCGTTGCAATGCATGCTCGATCGCCCACTTGGAGAACGCGAACGTCGTGCTTGGGGTGATAATCCGCCGACTCGAATCGCAATGAATTGCAGCGGCAAGCATTCGGCGATGTTATTAACCTGCGTTATCAACGGTTGGCCAATAGAAAATTATCTTGACCCAACTCATCCATTACAGATCGCCTGCCGCGAAGAGCTAGAAAATTTGTCGGGTGAGAAAATCACCTTGACTTCAACCGATGGATGCGGCGCTCCACTCTTCCTCATCTCGGTAGTAGGACTCGCACGTGCGATTCGCGCCATCACAATTTCGCAAGATCCAATACACACCTCAGTCCTGGCAGCATCAAAAGCGCATCCCGAGAATGTGGCGGGCGTTGGCAGACTCACCACTGAGATGATGCAGGCAGTTCCAGGTCTTTATATGAAAGATGGAGCTGAGGCGGTAGAGGTTGCATCAATGCCCGATGGCCGCACTCTGGTCTTTAAAATCAGTGATGGATCGCTTCGACCATTTAAAACTGTCTTACATGCTGGATTACAGCGCCTCGGCGTCGAAAGTCCTTACGAGGTTGAGCACGTTTTGGGCGGCGGCAAAGTTATTGGCGAAATTCGCGCTGCTTTCTAACTTGCCGTAACTGCCTTACCCTTATGGGTATGACCCGCGTTGCTATGTTGATGGTGCATACCTCGCCGCTCGATCAAGCGGGCACCGGTGACGCTGGTGGAATGAATATCTATGTCTGCGAGTCCGCTACCGAAATGGCAAAGCTTGGCGCCCAAGTAGATATTTATACTCGCCGCGCTAACAACGATTATCCCGATATTGTCGATCGCGGCAATGGAGTGCGCGTTATCCATCTCAATGTTGGCCCGTTGAAGATGGCAAAAGAATCGCTACCAGCTCTTATCCCGGAACTCTCAAGCGCATTTGAAGGTGCAATCGCCGGAATTAATTACGATGTTATTCACTCGCATTACTGGATAAGTGGCAAAGTGGCCATGCCTGTTGCTAAGAAACGCGGCATTCCACTCATTCATACGATGCATACGATGGCGCGGGTAAAGAATTTAAATCTGGCTGAAGGTGAAAGCCCAGAGCCCATGATTCGAGTTCAAGGCGAAGCTCAAGTCGTTGCATCCGCTCAAGCTTTGATTGCAAATACTGATGCGGAAGCGGCCAGTCTGGTCTCGCTATATGAAGCGTGCCCCGACAATGTTTCAGTTGTAAGTCCAGGCGTTAATTTAGAGCGATTTACTGCGCAAGTCTCACAGCCAGATGCTCGTACCGCACTTGGTCTTGCCCAAGATAAAACCATCATCGCATTTGTTGGACGTATTCAACCTCACAAAGGTCCAGAAGTTTTAATTCGATCTATCGCTGAACTTCTCTCACACACTCCACAATTACGAGCACAACTATCGGTCATGATTATTGGTGGTGCTTCCGGAGCAAATACATCAGAAGTTGAACGTTTAGAGGAACTAACTCAATGGCTGGGAATCTCCGATGTGATTACTTTTGAAAAGCCGGTCGATCGAAGAGATTTGCCTCAGTATTATCGAGCTGCAGATTTAGTATGCGTGCCGAGTTACTCGGAAAGCTTTGGTCTGGTTGCCCTAGAAGCTCAAGCCTGCGGAACTCCGGTAGTTGCCAGCGCTGTAGGTGGTTTACGTACCGCAATCGCCGATGGCATCTCAGGTGTTTTAGTAGATGGCCACGATC
>CAZMBG010000090.1:0-4326 GCA_964564615.1 uncultured Candidatus Planktophila sp. | reverse complement strand
CGATGACACGTAAAGTCGCACTGATTACTGGTGTAACCGGACAAGATGGCAGCTATCTCGCTGAATTCTTATTGGCTAAAGGTTATGAAGTACACGGGCTAATTCGACGTTCATCTACCTTCAATACATCTCGCATCGACCATATTTATCAAGATCCACACGAGAAGAATCCAAAATTGTTTTTGCATTATGGCGACCTCATTGATGGCGTAGGTCTCACCAACTTAATCCGTGATATTCAGCCAACAGAGGTATACAACCTCGGTGCACAATCACACGTACAAGTTTCATTTACGATGCCGCAATACACCGGCCAAGTAGATGCCGTCGGTGCGGTGGGCTTGCTTGAGGCTATTCGTAGCGCAGATATTGATACTCGCTTCTATCAGGCATCCACTTCAGAGCTATTTGGATCAACGCCGCCACCACAAAATGAAAATTCAGTATTTCGCCCACAATCTCCATATGCAGCAGCTAAATTAATGGCTTATTGGTGCACTGTTAACTATCGTGATGGGTATGGCATGCATGCCACCAATGGAATTCTCTTTAATCACGAATCGCCGCGACGTGGAGAGACTTTCGTTACTCGTAAAATTACCCGCGCGGTTGCAGCCATTAAGGCTGGCAAGCAAGAGAAGCTCTTCCTTGGAAATCTCGATGCTGTTCGAGATTGGGGTTACGCCAAGGAATATGTCGAATCTATGTGGTTGATGCTCCAGCAAGATGAGCCATCAGATTATGTAGTTGCAACGGGTGTTGGCGCGACAGTCCGTGATTTTGCTGCCGCCGCCTTCGCCCGCGCAGGGATGAATTGGGAAGATCACGTAGAGACAGATAAGAAATATATCCGTCCTACTGAGGTAGATGCGCTGATTGGCGACCCATCTAAGGCTGCAAATGCACTCGGCTGGAAAGCCACAACACATTGGAAAGAACTTGCAGAATTAATGGTCGATGCAGATATTGAATTACTTAAGAAGTAATTGGTAAAAAAAGAGCCCCCACTATCTATTGATAGAGGGGGCTCTTTTTACTTGTTAGCGTGAGGTGTTCTGCGCAATATGGATGAGAGCATTTGAATATTCAAAAACCAATCGAATAAGCATTAGCACTAAATATGCAATAACAACCATAAAGATCAAGAATGGAATAAATCCGAGTACAAACATAAGAGTTTTTCCTAACCCGTCAAAACCTGCAGCATTGAGTGCCAGCGGGACCGCAATTCCAATCGAGGCAACAGTGCAGAAGTGAATAACTGCATAGAGCCAGGAAGAGATAGTTCTGGTTAGATAAGTATTAAGAGAAAAGTCATTGAGGTTTGCTGCCATATTCTTAAAGGTATCTCTATAGTCATCAATAAATACGAAGAGTATGTAGGAAGAGATAAATACAGTTAGTGAGTTTCCTGCCATATGGAGCAGTCTGTGAACTATGTTGCCCCACATAGACTGGAAATTAACAATTCCAATGATCACTGAAAGTAGGGCTGATGCACCCATCCAGGCGAGGCCAAACACTCGGTTGCCAGCGTTTTGAAAACGAGAAATAACTAGCGGTAATTGCTGGTGAATTAGACCATTTTCTGCCAATCCAAAGCGGATGAATAAAAATGCTCCAGCAAGGTAGAGAGCGGTCACAAGGAATTCATTGAATCCACCTTGAGTCCAATATTGGAAATTGGTTGGAATAAAGTTAGCCACCAACCAAACCGAAGCTAGCGCCATAAATGCACGTTGCACGTATAAAGCTCGTGAGATTACGCATAAGAAAATGAAACCAAAGGCATATAGATTCTCCATTTGTGGAGAGGATTCATACCATTCTCCCCAATATGAGTCCCAAAGCATGGTTGTTTGAAATCCATAAGCAACAATTAGTGCTAATGAGAAAAAGACAATATTTCTATTCTTGATATTTGAAATATGAAACATACAACCTCCTCGTTGTGCAACTAGTAAAGCACTAGAAGTGTGATGAGAAAGTAATTGCAGTATCCAAACTAGTCATTTTTTGCGGTCAAAGTTATTAAAGAAACTTCCGGTGGGCTTGCTACGCGAATACGCGCAAAGGGGCTTGTGCCCATTCCTGCGGAAACATGTAAATACGGTTCAGCTCCAAATTTGGTCAAGCCTCGGGCTCGCCAATTTGGTAAATCGCAATTTGTAGTGAGGGCCTTGGATCCTCCCGGCCATGGAAGGCGAATCTGACCACCGTGAGTGTGACCAGCGAATATAGCATCGAGGCCATCGTTGCCCATAGCATCAATAATCCGTAGATAGGGAGCGTGAGTAACTCCGATTGCGATATCGCACTTCTCAGGTAATCCGGCTACAAGAGAGTAATTGTCATAATTTAAATGTGCATCATCGGTGCCGCGAGCTTCAATTACAGTGTCTTTTATTTTAATTATTGAGCGCGAAGTGTTGAGATTTTTCCAACCTCGCACCTGCAGTCCTCGATCAAGATCTGGCCACGGTAGATCTTGGCCGTGAACTCTTTCACCGCGATCAGGCAGGAGGTATTTGAGCGGATTCTTAGGTTTTGGCGCGAAATAATCATTCGATCCGAATACAAATAATCCAGGAAAGTCGAGCAGTGGATCGAGGGCATCTAATACAGTCTCAACTGCATTCTGATCAGCTAAAAAGTCTCCCGTGCTGATTACCAAATCTGGCCGATATCGAGCAAAGGATTTAATATCTCTTATCTCTGTCGTGCGCTTTGGAGTTAAGTGCAAGTCAGAGAAGTGCAATACGCGAATATCAGCGTGGCCAACCGGCAAAATCGGCATCTGCGCTTCACGCAGCACGTAACTCATGTCCACCACCTTACAGGGATATGAGAAGATACTCCTGAACTCAATAGAATTTGGAGCACCTTAGAAGTGGGACTTAAAGAACAACTTCACGAAGATCTCGTCGAATCAATGCGCGCTCGTGAGAAAGTCGTGTCCGAAACCATTCGCATGGTTCTTACTGCCATCACCAATGAAGAAGTTGCCGGCAAAGAGGCTCGCACTTTAAGCGATGATGAAATTATTACTGTTATTTCACGCGAAGCAAAGAAGCGTCGTGAAGCAGCAGAAGAATTTTCCAAAGCTGGACGTGAAGATAAGGCTGCTGCGGAAAAGGCAGAAGGCGAAATTATCGCCCGTTACCTACCAGCGCAATTGAGTGAAGATGAAATCAAGAAGTTGATTGCAGATGCAATTGCTGCAACAGGCGCGGCAGGTCCTGCTGATATGGGTAAGGTAATGGGAAAAATTAAACCTGCAATCGCAGGCAAGGCTGATGGCGCCTTGGTCTCAACTCTCGTCAAAGCAGCGTTAGCGGGTTAATAATGAAATTTGAATATGTCACAGTCCCAGTTCTATCCCACGCCACAAAACAAATTCTCGACAATTGGGGATCAGATGGGTGGGAACTCATTCAACTCATCCCAAAAGAAGGTTCACTCGATTTTATTGCAGTCTTCAAGCGAGAGGTGAAGTAAATGTCGGTAGATGTTCGAGCAAAGTTAGCTGAAAAGGGGCTCACACTCCCAGTCGCCACCAAGCCGCTTGCGGCTTACGTTCCTGCCGTCCGCACCGGAAATATTGTCTTTACCGCTGGCCAACTACCAATGGTCGATGGTGCAATTGCAAAGTCAGGCAAAGTTGGCGGCGATATTTCAGTTGAAGAAGCATATGAACTCGCACAAATTTGCGCGCTCAATGCCCTTGCTGCAGTTGAGCTTGTGGCACCTGTTGATTCGGTAGTAAAAGTTGTACGCATTGTCTGTTACGTCAATGGTGTTGCTGGTTTTGTTTCACATCCAGCAGTTGCTAATGGCGCATCTGAGCTCTTTATGCATATTTGGGGCGAGTCCGGTGTGGCTGCGCGCAGCGCGATCGGTGTGGCTGAACTACCCCTCAACTCACCAGTTGAAGTTGAACTCACAGTAGAAGTTGCTTAACTCGTTGCTGAATAAATGAAGATAAAGGCTGGGGTCGGAGCATTTGCGCTCTTATTTTCAGCCTTGACCGCTGCACCAGCTACAGCTGCGACGGTAACCGCACCTGGAGATACCGGCGGAATATGTACTCAAACTATCAATACCTCCGCTGATGTAACTGTGACCAAATTAGGCACGGATTGCATTCTAAGATTTCAACCAACTACTTCCACAACCTGGGTTGTTAATAAACCATCGGTGACAAATACTTTTAGAATTTTATTAATTGGCGGTGGCGGTGGCGGCGGATCAAACTATGGCGCTGGAGGCGGCGGCGGCGGTTTTATTGAAGATACCGTCACAATCACATCATCAACATTTTCAATT
>CAZMBG010000089.1:0-4329 GCA_964564615.1 uncultured Candidatus Planktophila sp. | reverse complement strand
GATTCAATTCCACGCCTCATTCAATCAGGAATTATCGAAGTCGCCCCACTTGCTTTTATGCGTGGCCGCACACTCAATGACGCTTTTATTATTCTGGATGAAGCTCAAAACACAACACCTGAGCAGATGAAGATGTTCCTCACTCGATTGGGTTTTGGCTCAAAGATGGTAATTACCGGCGATGTCACTCAAAATGACTTACCAAATGGTCAACGATCAGGACTTGCGATCATTCGAGATATTCTGCATTCAGTCGATGACATAGCCTTTATGGATTTGACGGCAGAGGATGTAGTTCGTCATCGCATCATCGGCGATATCGTAAAGGCGTACGACAGATACGATGCCGCAAAAACTGCGCCTATTTCAATTAAAAAGTAACCATATGAATATCGACGTTACAAATCGTTCCGGATTTTCGGTAGATGAAGCGGCTATTTCATCGCTCTTAAGCTTCGCCTTCGACTACCTTGATCTTCATCCAGAGTGTGAACTTGCCGTCACCTTCGTTGACCCGAAAGAGATGGAAGAGCTGCATATTGAATGGATGGATGAACCTGGGTCAACCGATGTTCTCTCTTTTCCGATGGATACACCTGAATCAAAGCGAGATATTGTGACTTTGGGTGACATCGTGATTGATCCAAGATTCGCCGATACTCAGGCGAAGCAACGTGGACATTCCACGCAACACGAAATTTCAATCCTCGCTACTCACGGCTTATTGCATATTTTGGGTTATGACCACGCAGATAAAGATGAAGAGAGAGTTATGTTTGATATCCAGGAGAAAATCGTGGCAAAGTGGGAGTCGCAATGAGCATGCTCAATAAGGCAGTCACCACAATTCGTGAGCGGATTACCCCCAAGAAAATTTTCAAGTGGGGCCTTTTCAATAGCGAAAATGAGCTTCGGGATTTGATGGACCATGCCCATGATCGAGGCATTGTGGAATCAGATGAGCACGAGATGATTCACAACGTCTTCGAACTGGGTGAGACATTAGTACGCGAACTCATGGTTCCACGCACAGAAATGGTGTGGATTGAAAAGGATCGCACATTGCGCCAAGGCTTGGCGCTGGCTTTGCAATCAGGATATTCACGTATTCCCGTTATAGGCGAAAATATCGATGACATTATCGGAATCTCGTATATCAAGGATTTGGCAAAGCGCGCATTCGACCATCACGAAGCTGAAACCACCGAGAAGATGGAACAACACATACGTCCGGCAGTATTTGTCCCTGAAAATAAAGATGCCGCAGAGTTATTAAAAGAGATGCAACGCGATCAAATCCATCTGGCCATTGTTGTAGATGAGTATGGAGGAACTGCCGGCCTCATTACTATTGAAGATATTATTGAAGAAATTGTCGGCGAAATCGCCGATGAATATGATGATGACCAAGAGCAATTTGAGTGGCTCTCCGAGAATAAGGCGCGCGCATTCGCCACAATGCATATTGAAGATTTTGCCGATGCACTCAACATTGATATCGATAAAGATGCCTATGAGAGCGTTGACACCGTTGGTGGATTAATGGGGCAGATTTTGGGTCGAGTTCCAATCGCTGGCAGTTCGGTAAAATTATCAGGTTGGAATATTACGGCTGAACGTCCACTAGGTAGACGTCGTCGAATTAGTTCGGTGATTGTCGAACGTGCGGATGTAAAGGATGAAGAGTGAATAACCCAGAAGATACAAAGCTCGTCACTCTCGCAACTTCTACCTTGACGAGATCGCAAGCCCGGCAAGCGGCGGCCCTTCGCGACAATACTGGTCGTACCTATGTCGCAATCAATGTTGAAGCAACTGGACTTCAACTCGATAGCCTGCAAGCCGTTCTTACCGTCGCACTAGCATCTGGAATCACCGGAATTGAAAGCGTTGTGGCAGCAGGCGAAGCACCTACTCATATCGATCTCATCAAAGCTTTTTCACCCGATGCAACTCTTTTTTATGTAGATTCCAACGGAGTCGAGCACTCTCTTTAAAGAGATAGAATCGCGCCATGCGTGTAGTGAGATTTTCACCCCAGCCGGATGCTGGCCTCGGCACCGATCCGTTATACGGAATTCTCGAGGAAGATAACTCCATCAGCGTCATCACTGGTGATCCGATTTATCACGGTATCCAAAAGACTGCCGCCACAATTGAACTCACAAAAGTACGCATCCTGGCGCCGGTAATCCCGCGCAGCAAAGTTGTCTGCATCGGCAAGAATTACGCCGATCACGCAGCAGAGATGGGTGGCTCAGTACCTGACGAGCCGATTATTTTTATTAAGCCCAATACCGCAGTGATTGGCCCTGGCGACACCATCGTGTGGCCAGCAATGGCACCATCTATTGATTACGAGGGCGAGCTAGCAATAGTTATCGGCCGAGTTTGTAAAGATGTTCCAGAAGAACGCGCCCACGAAGTTATCTTTGGCTACACCCTCGCAAACGATGTGACCTGCCGTGAATTACAGAAGAAAGATGGCCAATGGACTCGCGCTAAGGGATTCGACACTTTCTTGCCGCTCGGACCTTGGATTGATACTGATTTTGTACCTGGCACGCAGCGCATCACCACAACGCTCAATGGTGAAGTAAAGCAAGATGCGCCGTTATCTGACATGATCTTTAAAGTTCCAACCATTATTAACTTCGTTTCCAGTGTAATGACTCTGCTTCCCGGCGATGTCATTATTACCGGAACACCAGCAGGAATCGGCCCAATGGGCGAGAAGTCCACTGTGGCTGTTGCAGTTGAAGGTCTCGGTCAATTAACAAATAAGGTGAGCGCGCGTCCATGAGTTCTACTGCAACATCAAAGGTAAAAGTTCGATTTGCACCATCGCCGACTGGTGATCTGCACGTCGGCAATATTCGCACCGCCCTCTTCGATTGGGCCTTCGCGCGCCACACCGGCGGAACATTTCTCTTCCGCATCGAAGATACCGATACCACTCGCGTAACTCCGGAATACATTGAAGCTGCCATCGACACCTTAAAGTGGCTCGGCCTCCAATGGGATGAAGGACCAGAAGTCGGTGGACCGAATGGTCCATACCTTCAATCACAACGGCTCGATATTTATGCAGAGTGGGCGCAAAAGTTTCTTGATCAGAAAGATGCTTACTACTGTTACTGCACTCCAGAAGAACTTGAAGCAGTTCGAGAAGCGCAGAAGCAAGCCAATGTTGCACCTGGCTATAACGGCCATTGTCGAAATTTAACTGCAGAACAAATTGCAGCGTACAAATCTGAAGGTCGTGCTGCTGTTATTCGAATGCGCATGCCAGATGGCACCACCACATTTACTGATCAAATTCGTGGTGAAGTTACCTTCGATCATAAGTTTGTGCCAGATTTCGTATTGGTTCGTGCCGATGGTTCGCCGCTCTATACATTGGCAGTTGCCGTCGACGATGTCTTAATGAAGGTTACTCACGTTCTACGCGGCGAAGATTTACTCTCATCAACTCCGCGTCAGATTCGGGTATATCAGGCGATGGGTGTAAAGCCAGAGGATTTTCCTACCTTTGCCCATCTTCCATTTGTGATGGGTCAGGACAACGCCAAACTCTCCAAGCGAAATGGCGAGGTTTCCATCGCTTGGTATCGCGAACAAGGTTTTCTTCCAGAGGCAATCTGCAATTACTTAGCGCTCTTAGGATGGTCTCCAGGTGACGATCGTGAAAATATTACGATGGCAGAACTCTGCGAACTCTTTACTGTTGAAAAAGTGCATTCTTCACCAGCTCGCTTTGATATGAAGAAACTCGAAGCGATCAATGGCGACAAGATTCGTGCGCTTACACTCGATGAATTTATGGATTGGTCCGTCCCATTTTTGACTAAAGCAGGGGTTATCGCAGGTAATGCTGATGAACTAGCGTTGGTAAAGAAGGCGCTTCCAATTATTCAAGAACGCATCATTAAACTAGATGAAATTCCTGGACTCCTTAAATTCTTATTTACCAAGAACTTTGCAGTCGATGCTGATGCGGTTTCAAAGATAGCCGATGAATCATCGAAGCAAGTTTTGAAGCGATCACTTGCTGAACTAGAGAAGGTAGCCACCTGGGATCACTCCACTCTCGAATCAGTTCTACGCGCAGCTTTGATTGAAGATATGGGGCTAAAACCTCGTGTTGCATTTACTGCACTTCGCATTGCAACTACTGGCAGCACTATCTCTCCACCACTCTTTGAATCTATGGAGTTACTCGGAAAAGATGCGGTAATTTCCCGTATTTCTACCGCGATTTCTCTCTAACTAATTGCTCCTGTAATATCAGCACGCCTTATTGGGGTATGGGGTAATTGGCAGCCCTGC
>CAZMBG010000088.1:0-4396 GCA_964564615.1 uncultured Candidatus Planktophila sp. | reverse complement strand
GAAATCATCTGACACGGTGTTCTCCCCAAATAGATATGTTGCCGTACTGAAATACTGAGGCAATTCTGCACCCGCCAAGGGGGTGCCGACTACCAGCCTGGGGGGTGGATGCACTCTTACGGAAAGTGAGGTTCGATACACCTATGAGTGAATCCACGAGCCAAGAGCGGGCAGCCATCGCTGCGATGCGCCGATCCTATGGAGAGGCCGGAATTGGCCAATTGCCCGCCGATCCATTGGCGGCCTTCCATCTCTGGATGAAAGATGCCGCCGCTAATTCCTATGTCATCGAAGCAAATGCCATGGTGCTCTCTACCTATGGAGTCGATAGCAATGGCAGCGATGCAATTTCATCACGAACAGTTTTATTGCGCGATGTTGTCGATGACGGTTTCATCTTCCTTTCTAATTACACCTCCCGCAAAGGTCGGGCAATTGATCTGCATTCACAAGTCACGCTGCTCTTTCCGTGGTATCCACTTGAACGCCAAGTAACAATTAGTGGATTTGCAGAAAGACTCAACGATGCCGATGCAGATACCTACTTTCAGCAACGGCCTTGGTCTTCGCAGATAAGCGCGTGGGCTTCCACCCAATCAGCTCCGCTCACATCGCGAGATGAATTAGAGATTCGCTATCAAGGTGCAGCAGAGAAATGGCCGGAAGGTACGCCAGTTCCACGCCCGCCATACTGGGGCGGATATTTAGTGCGTCCAATCGAGATTGAATTCTGGCAAGGGCGTTATTCACGTCTCCACGATCGCCTCCGCTATGAGCGACCTGACACTCAAAGCGACTGGGTAGTAAATAGGTATTACCCGTAATCTTCTCTCTATGAGCGCTGACATCATCATTCCTGACAATCTCAAGCCACGCGATGGACGTTTTGGTTGTGGTCCATCAAAGATTCGACCTGAAGCTCTTGCTTCGCTATCTGCATCTGGCACAAAAATCCTTGGTACATCGCATCGTCAGAAGCCGGTAAAGAACGTCGTGAAAAATGTTCGCGAAGGATTGACCTCGCTCTTTAACCTGCCCGAAGGTTATGAAGTTGTTCTCGGCAACGGTGGATCCACTGCATTCTGGGATATCGCAACATTTGGATTGATTGAAAATCGCTCACAGCACTTGGTTTTCGGAGAGTTCTCTTCAAAATTCGCTGCCGCTGCAAAAGAAGCGCCATTCTTAGGTGAGCCAACGGTCATCAAGTCTGAACCCGGAACTCATCCAGTCGCCGTACAAGAAGATGGCATCGATGTATATGCCTTCACACATAATGAAACCTCGACAGGCGTAGCGATGCCCATTATTCGCCCGGCCGGAACCGAAGGATCATTAGTACTTGTTGATGCAACTTCGGCAGCTGGCGGACTCGATGTAGATCCGCATCAATTTGATGCATATTACTTTGCGCCACAAAAGTCTTTTGCATCTGATGGTGGTTTGTGGCTAGCTCTTATGAGCCCAGCTGCAATTGCACGTGTTGAGAAAATTAAGGCAAGCAATCGCTGGACACCGGCATTCTTTGATCTCACTACCGCGATTGAAAATTCTCGCCTTGATCAGACTTATAACACTCCCGCCCTCGTCACGCTGATGCTCCTTGCCGATCAAATTAATTGGATGAATGAGAATGGTGGACTGAAATTTGCCGCTGGACGTAGCGCTGACTCAGCTTCTCGTCTTTATAGCTGGGCCGAGAAGACTTCATACACAACACCATTCGTCACAGATGCTGCGATGCGTTCAAAGGTAGTTGGCACTATTAATTTCGATGACTCAATCGATGCCATGGCTGTGGCAGCAGCGCTCCGCGCAAATGGCATTGTTGATACTGAGCCTTATCGTAAATTAGGGAAGAACCAACTGCGTATTGGTATGTTCCCGGCGATAGATCCTGCTGACATTGATGCACTTACCGCATCA
Source organism: uncultured Candidatus Planktophila sp. (assembly GCA_964564615.1). Lineage (GTDB taxonomy): Bacteria > Actinomycetota > Actinomycetes > Nanopelagicales > Nanopelagicaceae > Planktophila. The sequence goes on along the minus strand of CAZMBG010000088.1, from coordinate 2,470 downwards.
ATCGAATATGTAGTTTCAAAGCTTTAATCGATGTCGCAACAATTTACTCGTGATCGATTCTTTTGGACGATCGCGCTCCAAACCTTTGTTGTAAATATTTTTCTCGGTGGCTTTGGGCCTGCGCAACCTTTACTCCGCGAAGATCAAGGTACCTCCCTCACAATTGCCGGATTACACGGAACCATGATGGGAATTGCCTCGATTCTCGCTGGCTTTGCCAGCCCTCATATCGCCCATCGCTTTGGCCGAACTAATGGTGGCTGGATTGGGCTAGTTATTTTCTGCACCGGGCTGGCCACACTGATGACCTTTAAGCCAATTCAAATTACTCTCATCGCAGCGCTCATCACCGGCTTTGGCGTCTCAACTGTTATTAATTCGTATGTCACTTCAATGAATGCGCATTTTGGCAAACTTGCCCCGTTGGCAGTCGCGCAAGCGAATGGTGTCTCTTCTGCTGGATATGTATTAGGAACTTCACTTGTTGGTGGCATCGCAAATTACGCCCGTGATATATGGCGCTTTGGAATGGCGATCGCAATTCCACTAACTCTGCTGCTCTTTATCTTTAATCGTTCTGTTACCAAGAGCGACCACATACCCAGCGAGACTGGTCCACAGCAAGGAAAGCTCTCTCCACGATATTGGTTAGCCTGGTTCGGTTTTATCTGTTCTATCGGAACTGAATTTGCAACTGCCTTTTGGGCGGCAGCGCTAGTACAAGATCGCACTGGCTCATCGGATGCCATATCCACCATTGCAATCATTGCGCTTGGCGTTGGTATGGGTATTGGACGTTGGTATGGTGGAAAAGTTCTTCACCGGTTAACACTTGATGCTCAACTCTTCGTTGTCTTAACCACCCAGCTTGTTGGTTTCTCAATTTTATGGCTATCGCATTCGCTATTGGTCAGCTTTTTTGCGTTACTGGTCAATGGATTAGGTATTTCCATGCAATTCCCACTGCAATCACTGCGCATGATTTCACTCAGTGATAATCGTCCAGATTTAGCGATTGGCCGAAGTGCTCTTGCGGCAGGATTAGCAATTGGTGGCGCACCATTCCTGCTTGGGGTTCTGGGTGATGGCATTGGTATTTCCCGGGCTTACCTCATGGTTCCGGTTTTGATTATCGCTGCGGTGGCATTGGCTAAATTCTCACCATCGCACGTGCCACAGAAGACTCTTAACGATCTTCAGATTTAATTAGTTTTATCGCCGTAATCTTCTTCGACAGACAAAACGCTGGAGACACGTAAATCATCTGGCCGATCAACTTTATCTTTAAAGATCAGATATGTGATTGCTACTGCAGCTAAGGCGATAAAACCACAGAGAAAGACGGTCTGGCGAACGCCGATGTTCTGCATCAACCAACCAATGAGCGGCGAACCAAATGGTGTACCGCCCATAAAGATGGTGAGATAAATTCCCATAACGCGCCCGCGAATTGCGTGATCGGTATGGGTTTGAACATATGAGTTTGCGGAAATCATGGTGGTGAGTGCAGTAAGACCGCACAAAGGAAGAAAGAGTGAGTACAAGCCATATGTTGGCATAAAGGCCAGAATGGTGATGGCGAGCGAGAAGACCATTCCGAGGCGCATCACAAAGACAGTATTTCTAAAACGCTCTAGTCGAGCACTGAGTAAAGCGCCTGAAAGCGATCCCACGGCTATAAAAGTTCCGAGTAAGCCGTATTGCGCAGGGCCTTTACCAAAAACTTGAGTAGCCATCAGCGCGTTAAATATTTGAAAATTCAAACCGAAAGTTGCGATGAAGAAAACACAGATCATGACGACATATAAATCTGGACGAGCTCGTACATATGAGAGCGCTTCCCGGATTGTGCCGGCCGTCTTCTCTTTCTTCTGTATGAAAAATTCTGCTGGTCGCATGGCCAGTAGCGCCACAATGACGAAGAAGTAAGTGCTGCCGTTGATGAGAAAAGATGGCCCGGTATCAAAGCGGGCGATCAGAAAACCAGATACCGCCGGACCAACCAAGCGACCGGCATTGAAATTAGCTGAGTTGAGGCTCACTGCATTTGCTACATCGGATTGGCCAACAATCTCTGATGTGAAAGCTTGTCGAATCGGTGCATCAAGAGCATTAGCTATTCCAAGTACGGTCGCGCACGCCATGACATGCCAGAGTTGTACTCGGTCGGAGATAACAAGAAATCCGAGCGTCAACGAGGAGAGACCGGCCAAGATATTGGTGGCAATGAGCAACTTTCGCTTATCGACTTTATCTGCCAATAAACCGCCGTGCATACTCAATAACAAAGTTGGCGCGAATTGAATTGCGGTGATGAGTCCTAAAGCGGTTCCGCTGTTATTGGTGAGCTGAAGAACTAACCAATCTTGTGCAACCCGCTGCGCCCACGAACCAATATTGGAAAGTGCATTGGCAGGGTAGAGAATTCGATAATTACGGTGGCGAAACGAACGCCAATTACCGTTCGCAT
>CAZMBG010000087.1:3086-4571 GCA_964564615.1 uncultured Candidatus Planktophila sp. | reverse complement strand
AAAGCAATAATCCAAGTTGTTATTGGTGTTATGACCGCACGGTTGGCCGAGTAGCAATCTCTGATCAAATTGATGCTGTAAGTTTTGGCTGGGCTAAAGGCAACAACATATCAACGGCACTCACTAAAACTGGAAAACTTTACTCGTGGGGTCAGTTCAAGAATGGCCAAGTCTTTATTCCTGAAACTAGCACCTTGCCAAGTAATAGAACTCCGGTCGCAATCGGATCCAATGGTTCTTATTTAATTGTTGTAGCATCGGATAAGACCTGGTGGTACCAAACTTTGGATGTCAATAACAACATTGTTTACTATCAGTTAAACAATGTGCCAACAGCTATCCGCAATAATTTCGTCACATTCTCAACTGGTTACGGAAATGCGATACGAACTTCTGATTCCAACTTATATACCCTCTCCCAGAATAACGCCGGAACTTGTGGGGTTGTAGGGCCATATTCCCGAGTAATGTCTGATGGACAATTTGGCAGCACCTTTGCCGATGACACCATCGATATCCAAATTGATGGATCCGATATTTCGCGGCCAAATCAAAATAACACGCTTCGAATTACTGCAAATTCACGGTGCTTCGGAGCAACCGGAGTCACGGTCACGGCAGCGCTAACTGGCGGATCAACTTATTCAAATCCAAGCTCTTCCAGCACAAGTGTTGATGGAAGTTATTTGTATTCGAACTTTACCTACAACCCATCGTCAACTGGCCCACTCACGATTCATATTAAGGCTACAACTAGCGCTGGTGTAACGGTAAATACCGATTTCTATACCTTGGTTGTGCCACTGCCTCCGGCTGGAAGGCAAGTGGGTGTTTCGATTAATAACGGAGCTCGCTACACCAATAATTCCAATGTAACTCTCAATCTTGTATGGCCAGATGGTGTGTATAAGATTTATGTCAGTAATGATGGTGGTTTTGCGCCAGGAACTGTGACAGAAATCGATCTGCAAACTCAAATTTCGTGGACACTTGCGCCACAAGCAGTCATTCCATTGCCATCAATTGTGTATGCGCGATTTGGCGATAGTTCTATGTATTACTTCGACGACATTATCTTGGATGCGATTTCGCCAATCCTGACCTTTGCATCAGCACAGCCATGAGTCGTGAATTAAAAGCATTTATTGCAATTCTCGCGCTCTTTTTCTCGGCAGTGGTTGTTGGCGCGTGGCCAGCCAATGCGGACGCTAGAAATGTAACGCTAACTTTGCGCGCGCTAGACAATATCTCTGGCGTCACGATGATGCAGATTGCAGAAGATAAGAATAATCCACCGCCTGCTGTGCAATTTGAATCAAGTACGGTTATAAATACTGCAGCAAATTCTTTATGGGTTCGTATCCAAGATAGAGCTGGCAATTGGTCGGCTTGGGTTGAGGTAATTGTCGGAGGCGATCCGTATCAGAACAATGCCAACTTTGATCCAACACCTACGCCAACACCAATCTCTGGTGGAGGCGGCGG
>CAZMBG010000087.1:0-2986 GCA_964564615.1 uncultured Candidatus Planktophila sp. | reverse complement strand
GATAGTTTGCCGGCAGCTAGCAAAGTTGCGGTCACCATGGTGGTTAATGGAAAAACTGTAAGTTTGGGTACGGTCAAAACAAATCAAAACGGTGAAGTCATTCTTCCTGCGATTTCATCAACAAAAGCTGGTACCTACACCATTGCCATGAAGGCTGCCAACGGCAAGACCTACTACACCAAAGTCACCTTCAAGAAGAAGTAGCGAATTTCCCACTTCTTGCCAGACTATGCTACGCTTTCCTATATACCCCCTAGGGTATATAGGAAACGAGGAAATTATGTGCTCACGAGTAGTTTGTTCACGTTGCGGCAAGTACACCTGGTCCGGATGTGGCCAGCATGTGGATGAAGCCTTGCAAGGCCTTCGCGACGATCAAATTTGTAAGTGCTAGTTAGGGTGCGGAGAGAACCATGGCTCGCATAGTCGTGTTAGGGGCAGGAATATCAGGGCATACCTCTGCATTGCATTTGCGCCGCAAACTCGGCAAGAAGCATGAAGTTGTTGTTGTTACCCCAAATTCAAAGTGGAATTGGATTCCATCCAATATATGGGTTGGGGTAGGAAAGATGACTCAAGAGCAAGTTACTTTCCCACTTGCACCAATTTATAAACGCAAGGGAATCGAATTTCACCAAGCTCTGGCAACCTCAATTTATCCTGAAGGTGACTCCGAAAGCTTGCGCGGATTTGTTGAGATTAAGTACACGGGTCAAGATAAAGTCGGTGAAGTTGGACGACTCGAGTACGACTATCTCATCAACGCCACTGGTCCAAAACTAAATTTTGCAGCCACAGAAGGCCTTGGCCCAGATGGCCATACTGTTTCTGTATGCACAGCAGGGCATGCAATAGAGGCAGCTGAAGCCTTCAGGAAAGTGATTGAAAAGCTAAAGGCTGGTGTCAAGCAGACACTAGTGGTGGGAGTTGGTCATGGGACTTGTACCTGTGAAGGTGCTGCATTTGAATACACATTCAACGTCGAACATGAACTTCGCGAAGCCGGAGTTCGTGACTTAGCTGAATTGATCTACATTACAAATGAATATGAACTGGGAGACTTCGGCGTTGGGGGCATGACATTTGCTCAACGCGGATTCCAAACTAATTCGAAACTTTGGACAGAGTCACTCTTTCTTGAACGTAATGTTAAGGCAATCTTGCAATCACACGTAAGTAGAATTGAGGCTGGTGTCATTCATTATGAACAGCTCGATGGGGTACCTCGCACCTTAAATTTCGATTTTGCGATGCTTTTACCGCCTTTCAGGGGTGCAGATCTCAAAGCCTTTGATAAGTCTGGTGCCGACATATCAAGTGAGATTTTTGCACCAAGCGGATTTATGAAAGTAGATGCTGACTACACAGTTAAGCCCTATGAGGAATGGAAGGCCTCAGATTGGCCAGTTACTTATCAAGTTCCACGCTTCAATAATATTTTTGCTGTTGGAATTGCTTTCGCGCCTCCTCACCAAATTTCTAAGCCTCGAAAGAGTGTCAATGGAACTCTCATTGCACCTTCACCACCCCGAACAGGAATGCCATCTGGTGTCATGGGGAAAACTGCGGCTCTCTCGATAATCGATCAAATAAAGAAGGGTGGGACGGCAAAACCTCACCAGGCCTCCATGGCAAATATGGGAGCTGCGTGTGTTGCCTCTGCAGGTGCTGGTTTTACAAATGGATCTGCCGCTGCCATGACTATGTACCCCGTTGTTCCAGATTACGAGAGGTTTCCGGGTGTAGGTCGAAGCTCAAAAGACACTTTTGGTGAAATTGGATTAGCAGGTCACTGGATTAAATACATGCTTCACATCATGTTTATCTACAAAGCAAAAGCAAAACCTCTATGGTTTTTGATTCCGGAATAAGAGGAGTAGACAATGGAAAATCAAGCAGATCTTTCAGGAGCACCCCTACCCACTTCAGGAACTCTTAAAATGAGACGGAATGTGTTTGTGCAGCTTTGGAGGTTTGTAGTTCTCAATATCCGTATGGTTGCGATGATTTTTAAGGGAGATCACTAATAATGGCAAAGAGTCCAACCCATGTTCTTCAAGATCAAGAACAAATTGAAGCCATAGCCAAACGCTTGCGCAGAGCTCACGGTCAAATGGGTGCTGTCATTCGCATGCTAGAAGAAGGTCGAAATTGCGAAGAGATAGTGATGCAGTTGGCCGCAGTCAATAAGGCGATTGATACCGCTGGCTTTACTTTAATTTCGGCAAGTCTCAAAGAATGTATCGAAGAAAACAAAAACAACAGCAAAGCCGTTCAAGAGAAGTTGCAGAAACTCTTCTTAAGTCTGGCGTAAAGGAAACCATGAAAAAATTGATCTCAACACTGATGCTCGCAACCTTCGCACTAACGTCGTGTGGAAGTTCTGCCGCCACCAATCTAGGGGCAGCCGATTTCAACGCAAAGACGGTGGAATCAGGAGTAGTTGTACTTGATGTTCGCTCAGCTGGTGAATATGCATCAGGTCATATTCCCAACGCAATTAATATCGATGTCGAGGGGTATACATTTGATAGCGATATCGCAAAGCTAGATAAGTCAAAGGTCTACGCTGTGTATTGCCACAGTGGGCGCCGATCAGGTATTGCAGTCGGCAAGATGGCAGACGCTGGATTTAAGAATCTATTCAATCTCGATGGTGGCATCCAAGCCTGGCAAGCTGCGGGACTTCAATTGGTGACCCAGTAAGAATGCGCGTTGTAATTATTGGGGGAGTCGCGGGCGGAATGTCTGCGGCAACCCGCATGCGCCGCCTCGATGGCAAAGCCGAGATCATCGTCCTTGAACGAAGTGGCCACGTCTCGTATGCCAATTGCGGCCTTCCATATTATGTAGGTGGCGTTATTGAAGAAGAATCCTCGCTCTTGCTACAGACGCCAGAGTCGCTCAACGCACGCTTTAGATTAGATGTTCGAGTTATGAGCGAAGTTCTTGCAGTGAATTCAGGTGCAAAACAACTAGATGTTTT
>CAZMBG010000086.1:2236-4640 GCA_964564615.1 uncultured Candidatus Planktophila sp. | reverse complement strand
GCTATTGCGGCAGGTTTTGAAGTGAAGGTTATTCCTGGACCGTCGGCTCCAACAATGGCGCTGGCGCTTTCAGGGTTACCTACAGATCGATTTACCTTTGAAGGCTTTCTACCTAGAGCGCAAGGTGCCCGACAGACACATTTGGAGTCGTTGCGTTTTGAGGAACGCACAATGGTTATTTTTGAAGCGCCACATCGATTAGCCGACTGCCTCACTGATGCAATTGCAGTATTCGGCGCCGATCGCAAAGCGGCGATATGTCGTGAAATGACAAAGACTTATGAAGAGACGGTGCGCGGTTCGCTCGAACAATTACAAAGGTGGGCTATCGGAAAAGAAGTTTTGGGAGAAATAACTCTTGTGATTGCTGGTGTTGCAGCAGGTACTCAGGAGAAGACCGTCGCGGATATTGTGGCTCGGGTGGCTGAATACGTGGCAGCTGGCATGGATAACAAGGCTGCGATTGCTCAAGTAGCGCAAGAGTGCGATCTACCGAAGAAATATGTTTATGGAGCGGTCGTTGATGCTAAAAAGAGCAATTAAGATAGGCCAATGAAGTCATTTTATTTAACGACTCCGATCTATTACGTCAACGATGCTCCGCATATTGGCCATGCCTACACCACAGTTGCCGGCGATGTATTGACTCGTTGGCATCGTCAGCGCGGTGAAGCCGTCTGGTTCCTTACCGGCACCGATGAACACGGGCAGAAGGTAATGCGCACGGCTCAGGCAAATAACGTAGCTCCACAAGAGTGGGCAGATCGATTGGTCGAGAGCGCCTGGAAGCCTAATTGGAGCGCTCTGAATATCGCCAATGATGATTTTATTCGTACGACTGAACCACGCCATACCGAGCGAGTACAAAAATTTCTTACAGATTTAAAAGATAAGGGATTTATTTACGAGGGTAATTACGAAGGTCCATATTGCGTGGGCTGTGAAGAATTTAAATTACCGGGAGATTTACTAGAAGGCGACCTGTGTCCAATTCACAGTAAACCAGTCGAAAATGTGAAAGAGACCAACTGGTTCTTCAAACTTTCAGCTTTTGCCGCTCCACTCATTGAGCACTACAAGCAAAATCCCGATGCCTGCCAACCAGAGAGCGCCCGTAATGAAGTGGTTGCTTTTCTTGAAGGTGGCGTACAAGATCTTTCGATTTCGCGCTCATCATTCGATTGGGGTATTCCAGTTCCATGGGATCCAGCGCAAGTTGTCTACGTGTGGTTCGACGCCTTGTTGAATTATGCAACTGCAGTTGGAGTCACTGATGACCCCACGAGTGATGGTGGTAAGAAATTTGCGGCGACCTGGCCAGCAGATGTTCACTTAGTTGGCAAAGATATTCTTAGATTCCACGCTGTGATCTGGCCTGCGATGTTAATGGCGGCAGGGCTTGATGTACCACGCAAAGTTTTTGCCCACGGCTGGCTATTGGTTGGTGGTGAGAAGATGTCTAAATCAAAGCTCACTGGAATTGCGCCATCAGATATCACCGATCACTTCGGGGTAGATGCATTCCGCTATTACTTCTTGCGCGCAATTCCATTTGGAAGCGATGGATCATTCTCTTGGGAGGACATGAGTGCACGTTATACATCAGAATTAGCAAATGACTTTGGAAATCTAGCCTCACGTTTGGCGGCGATGATCGAGAAGTATTGCGCTGGAGTTGTTCCAGCAGCGGCAAAGGATGCGGGCCTAGCAAAAGCCCTTGAAGAAACTGTTGCGAAAGCTGATTCAGCGATTGTCGCTCTTGATTTCCAAAGCGGCATCAATGCCATTATGGATTTTTGTAAGCGCGTCAATGGATATGTGACCGAAAAAGAGCCATGGATTCTCGCTAAAGACCCAGCCAATCAAAAGGAATTAGAAGAAGTTCTCTACAACACGGCTGAGTCCATTCGGGCGCTAGCAGTTCTACTCCATCCAGTAATGCCTGAGACAACAGAGAAGCTCTGGGTATCGCTCGGCGTAGAAAGCTCGCTCGGTGCAATTGGCGCACAGCGCATCGATCAACTTGCTACGTGGGGACAATTGCCGGAAGGTTCAAAGGTCACCAAGACTCCAGTGCTTTTCCCACGACTCGAGAGCAAAGAGTCTTAATATCAACTATGGCAGATCGACATAATCGCGATATCGATCGTGAATTCGCCCCACTCCCAGAACCGCTCGCAGTTCCCATAGTCGATGCCCATGCTCATTTAGAGATTGTCACTAATGACACTCCAGATTCAGAGTCAGTAAGAAAAATTTTGGATGAAGCTCATTCAGTTGGTGTCACACGCATTGTTCAAGTTGGCTATTCCGCAGAGCAATCACAGTGGTGCGCTGACTTGGCAGATTTGTATCCAGGTCGGGTGTTAGCAGCGGTAGCGCTTCATCCAAATGAAGCTCCGGT
>CAZMBG010000086.1:0-2136 GCA_964564615.1 uncultured Candidatus Planktophila sp. | reverse complement strand
TTAGCCATGATGGAAGAAGGTAATCGAGTTCTTGCGGTAGAGATTGATTCCAGATTAGCTCAGCAATTACCGCTCACCGCCGCAAAGCATTCTCCCCATCCCGAAAATTTAACTGTCATCAATCGCGATGCTTTAGATGTCGATGAATTACCGCTATCTCCCACAGTTCTGATTGCTAATTTGCCGTACAACGTTTCGGTGCCCGTCTTTCTCCATGCGCTTGAGAAATTTTCTACATTGCGAACTGGCGTAGTAATGGTGCAGGCTGAAGTTGCCGATCGTTTAGCCGCTAAGCCCTCCACAAAAGAGTATGGCGTGCCGAGTGTGAAGGCAGCGTGGTGGGCTGAAGTCACGGGAGCAGGACCGGTCTCTCGCCAAATTTTCTGGCCAGTCCCAAATGTAGATTCCAAACTCGTCGCCTTTACTCGTCGCGCTACTCCAGGTGATGAAAATTTGCGAAGAGAAGTCTTTGAACTTATCGATCTTGCCTTCGCTCAACGTCGAAAGATGTTGCGCGCCGCCCTATCGGCAAAATTTGGTGGCTCTGCCGCAGCAGAGGAAGTTTTGCGCGCCGCTGGAATCGATCCAACCCTACGTGGTGAAGCGCTGACCATTGAAGATTTCTGTCAGATTGCTCGCCACCAGATAGGCTCGTAACGTGGCTCTCAATTCTGTAACTGTGCGCGTACCAGCAAAGGTAAATTTGCAATTGTCAGTTGGTCCTCGCAAATCAGATGGATATCACGATTTAGTATCGGTATTTCAATCGGTATCGCTCTATGACGATGTCACCGTAACAAAATCTCATGCAGGTAGCGGTGTAACAATTTCCGTTACCGGCGAACATTCCTATGGCGTTCCAGAGGATGGCAGTAATTTAGCGGTCAAAGCGGTTCAACTCTTGGAAGAGCGTTCGCAGCAGAGCTTTGATGTTCATATTGAGGTAAAGAAATCAATCCCAGTCGCAGGTGGAATGGCTGGTGGATCTGCTGATGCCGCTGCCACCTTACTAGCTATTGATGCGCTCTTTCGATTGGAATTGTCGCGGGACGAGTTACATCTACTCGGTTCGCAATTAGGTAGCGATGTTCCCTTTATGATTTCTGGCGGAACTGCAGTTGGAACTGGACGAGGCGATCAATTAACTCCGGCCTTATCTCGCGGTACATATCACTGGGTATTTGCACTCTCTTCCGTAGGTTTATCTACGCCGGCTGTTTATAGCGAATGCGATCGCTTGCGCGGAGAGTTGGAGATTGCAGATCCAAAAACAAATGATGCGCTGATGCAGGCGCTTTTAAGTGGTGATCCAGAATTAGTTGGAGCAGCCCTCAATAATGATTTACAGGCGGCTGCATGTTCTTTGAGACCGGCGCTCAATCTCATTCTTGATGTCGGCCGCGATTACGGTGCGCTTGGCGCGTTGGTTTCGGGTTCTGGTCCCACAGTTGCCTTTCTCGTTGCAGATGAAGAAGCGGGACTTGAGTTAGCGGTGGCGCTGACTGCAAGTGGCGTTGTGGGTAGCGTTGCCCGCGCCAGCGGTCCGGTGCCGGGCGCACGAGTTATTCATTAATCGTCGAATTGGCCAGCAAGTTTGCTGAGTAAATCAGCTAGTTGATCGCGCTCTTTACTTGATAACCGGTCGAGCCAGAGACGTTCATTACTCAAGAGCTGATCGAGCGCTTCATCAACTTTTTTCATGCCAAGTGCAGTAAGAGTGACGAGCGAACCGCGACCATCTTTTGGATCAGGGCTGCGAGTAATGAGCATTAACTCTTCTAGTCGATCGAGGCGATTGGTAATTGTTCCACTTGTCACCAACGTCTCTTGCATGAGTTGACTTGGCGTTAATGTATGAGGAGCACCTGCGCGACGAAGTGCGGCAAGAACATCGAAGCCCCACGTCTCTAATTCAGCAAAGGCTTCGCGCCGCGCAATATCGAGATGGCGCGAAATCCGAGTGATTCGGCTGAGCACCGCCAGTGGCGAGATATCGACATCAGGGCGTTCGCGTCGCCAAGCTGCGATGAGGCGATCTACCTCATCGCGATGAGCGTTATCGCGGTTCTGCTCCATAAGTGGCAAGGGTATATCTCGGTTTTGGTTATCTGAGAGTTTTTAGGGATAATTCAGGTT
>CAZMBG010000085.1:0-4668 GCA_964564615.1 uncultured Candidatus Planktophila sp. | reverse complement strand
CAGATCGAACCATTGTTGGCGTTGATATCAACGCTACCCACCACAAATCCGCTCGTAGCGGCTATGTCACCGCAGTAGCTACTGCAATTAGTTTGGGTCGCACGCTCTGTTCATACGAGATAGTCATCACAAATGAAGACGGGCAGCGCACTTGCACTGCCCGCATCACCTGTTTAATACTTGAAGCTAAAAATTAAATTAGCTTTATGCTCCGTGTCCTAAGTATGCCTGACGGACCTTTGGATCGTTAAGTAATTCTTGTCCGGTGCCTTGCATCGTAATTGATCCAGTTTCTAGAACATATGCACGATCTGCTACCGATAAAGCTTTAGCTGCATTCTGCTCGACGAGAAGAATGGTGACCTCTTGCTTCTTAATCTCTTGAATGATCTCAAAGATTTGTGCGATGAACTTTGGCGCGAGTCCCATAGATGGCTCATCCAGTAGCAGCAGCCGAGGACGACTCATGAGCGCACGACCAATAGCCAACATTTGTTGCTCGCCACCGGAGAGAGTTCCACCTAATTGAGTTGCGCGCTCCTTTAGACGTGGGAAGAGGTCGTAGACCATGGAAATATCATCTTCCATCTCTGATTTAGCAGTGGTGCGACTGAATTTTCCCATCTCAAGATTTTCGAGTACGGTCATTCCTGGAAAGATTCCGCGACCTTCAGGTGCTTGGCAAATTCCTTCAACTACGCGTTCGAAAGGCTTGATGTGCTCAAGTGGCTTGCCTTGATAGGTAATTGCACCAGCTGCAGGTGAGAGAATTCCAGAGATGGTCTTTAGCAATGTTGTCTTGCCAGCACCATTGGCACCCACCAAGGTAACGATTTCACCAGAACCAACTTCAAGAGATATTCCCTTGATAGCTTTGATTTTTCCATATGAAACATGGAGATCGTCAATTTTAAGAAGCATCTTCAGCAACTCCTAGGTAAGCATCGATAACTCGCTGATTATTCTGAATCTCTTCTGGAGTTCCTTCAGCAATCTTTTGACCAAAATCAAGAACAGCGATGCGATCGGAAATCTTCATCACCAAACTCATATCGTGTTCGATAAGGAGCACGGCATATCCCTTGTCTCGAATCTTCAAGATGAGTTCTCCGAGTTCGACCTTCTCCTGTGGGTTAAAACCAGCTGCAGGTTCATCGAGCAATAAGACCTTTGGATTGAGCGCAAGTGCGCGCGCAATTTCAAGACGTCGTTGATCACCATAAGGCAGATTCTTTGCCATCTGATGCGCGCGATGTTCGAGCCCCATAAAGGTAAGGAGTTCGAGAGCCTTCTCCATACTGGCCTTCTCATCACGGCGACTACGTGGAACGCCAAAGAGCGAACCAACCAACCCCGATTTGTTGAGCGCATCTGCCGCTGTAGCCACATTCTCGGCCGCTGTCATATCGCCAAAGAGTCGGATATTTTGGAAGGTGCGACCTAGACCTTTGCGAGCAATCTTGTACGGACGAAGCCCCACAACAGATTCGCCGTCAAGAAGAACATCGCCAGATGCAGGCGTGTAGTAGCCAGTAACGATATTAAAGACGGTTGTCTTTCCAGCGCCGTTTGGTCCAATGAGAGCAGCTACTTCGCCTTCGTTAACGTGAAGATTCACCTCATTTAACGCGGTTACGCCACCAAATTTAACGACTAGGTTATTTACTTCGAGAAGTTTCTTACTCATTTCTGCTTCTCCATAACTTTTTCGCGCTTCTTTCTCGGCATCAGACCATTTGGTCGAATATTCATCATCACGACCATAAGAAGGCCGAAAAAGATGATGCGGTAATCGCTGAGGAAGCGGAGTTTCTCGGGAATGTAACCCAATAGAACCGCTCCCAAAATAACTCCCCAAATATTTCCCATTCCGCCGAATACAACACAGGCAAGAATCATGATTGAGAGATTGAGGGTAAATAGCTCTGGTTGAATTGAGCGAATCTGGGAAGCGTAAATAGCTCCGGCAATTCCACCTACTGCGCCACCTATGATGAAGGCCCACAACTTATATTTCAAAGTTGCAACCCCCATAAATTCAGCAACATCTTCATCTTCACGAATTGCTTCCCATGCGCGTCCTGGCTTGCGATGCGAAAGGCGAAGAACTCCCCAAATAACTAAGAGCAAGATGGTGAGAGTAAGCCAGTAATATGGGCGAGGATCCATTACTGAAAACTCAATTCCAAGAACACTGGTTGGTCCTGGAATTCCAGTGAGACCTGCTGCGCCACCAATTGCCGGCGTGTTAATGGCAATGATTCGAACAATTTCACCAAAGCCCAAGGTAATAATCGCTAGGTAGTCGCCGCGAAGTCGGAGCGCTGGTAAACCTAAAATCACACCGGCCAACATGGCAAAACCCATAGCAAAAGGAAGAATTTCCCAGAAGTTGAGCTTGGTATGTGCACTCATTACTGCATGGGTGTAGGCACCAATGGCAAAGAAGGCAACATATCCGAGATCGAGAATTCCTGATTTACCAACGACAACATTGAGTCCGACTGCCATCAAGCTAAACATGATGAGTGGATAGAAAAGAACGGACTTAAAAGATGTCTCAGGCGTATCGATGACTGGGTTGTTGAGAAGTGGAAGTGCATAGAACAGCCCGATGACAACGACCCTGAAGATTGTGCGTTGTGCGGGATTTGCGCGATCCCACCAATCACCAAATGAATCTCTGAGATTGAATTTCGCCATGGCTAGACTCTCGCTTTCTGGAGGGCTTCTCCAAAGAGGCCGGTTGGCTTGACCAAAAGGACGAATACCAAAATTACAAAGGTCACAACATCCTTCCAGTTATAACCCAATACTGCTGCGGTGTACTGCTGGAAGAGGCCGAGTGCAAAGGATCCGTATAGCGCACCCTTCACATTTCCGATTCCACCGAGAACTGCCGCGGTAAAAGCTGAGATGCCGATGAGGAAGCCGACATTTGCCTTCGTTGTCTCATAAAAGACCATGTAGAAAGCAGATCCGATTCCGGCGAGAATGCCACCCAGCAAAAATGTATACGAGATGATGCGATTTACATTGACGCCCATCAAGATGGAAGTGCGCTCATCTTGAGATACTGCGCGAATTCCAAGACCCAACTTGGTGTGATTGATGACGCGGTTGAGAATAAAGAAGATAATCGCTGCGCCAACAATGACAAGAATCTTGTCGGCGGAGACGTATGCACTGCTAAAAGTGAAGATTGGTTCCTTGCTAATTAATCGAGGAAAGTCGAGATTCTTGGAGTCAGAGAGCTTACGGAAAACTTCTACGAGGAAGAATGAGGCACCGATTGCTGAAATCAATGAGCTGAGGCGACTCGCACCAAGAACGCGCAATCTGCGATAGGCAACAATTTCTAGCAAGACTGCAGCGACACCGCTCACAATAGCGGCGGTAACTCCGAAGAGAAGGAAGAGTGAAGCAAACTTCCAGAGCGGAAGTGGATCCTCATATCCGGTAAAACCAAATTGCTGAATGACCAAATAGCAGGTCATGGTTCCGATCATAAAAATTTCTGAATGGGCAAAGTTAATCAGGCGCAATACTCCATAGACCAAGGTATATCCGAGAGAAACGAGAGCAATAATTGCACCGACAACAATCCCGTCAATAGTCAGTGACCAAAAATCTGAGACGAGAATTGAAAAATCCACTATTAATCCTTTAATTGATAATTAAATTAGGTGGTGGAGGACGTTTAATCATCCCCCACCACCCAATTGTTAATTGGTGTTGGTTAGACCTTATGAAAGGCGCTTAACCCAAACCATCTTTCCATTCTTAATTGTGTACTGGTTCATGACGATGTTGTCAGGATCTCCAGTAGCTGAGAATGAGATCTTTGTACCGTTGACTGTAACAACAGCTTCGCTCAACCATGAGTTAAGAGCATCGCGAGTTGTCTTTCCAGCCTTGATACCTTGAAGAAGAACATAAGCTGCGTTGTAAGCCTCAAGTGTGTAGAGACCGTGTTCGCGGTTGAACTTCTTCTTGTATTCAGCTGCAAGAGCAGGAGCTACCTTGTCCATTGGCTGGCCAGGAGCTGTGAGGTATGTACCTTCAGCGTTCTTCTTAGCAAGCTTGATGTATTCACCATCAAGAACGCCGTCACCTGCGATAAATGCAACCTTTGCAGTTGCAGGATTGTCGCGGAGTGCCTTAATGAAGATAGCTGCTTCTGGGTAGTAACCACCGTAGAAGACTGCTGTCGCCTTTGATGCCTTTACCTTTGCAACAACTGATGAGAAGTTTGTTGTTCCTTCGGTAACACCGTCAGTTCCAACAACGATCTTTGAAGCGTTCTTCTTTACGATTGTTGCAAGACCCTTACCGTATGGTGTTGCGTCATCAACAATGAAGAGCTTCTTTGAAACGCCAAGAGCGATTTGTGCAAGAGCTGGACCCTGAACAAGGTCAGAACCAACAACACGGTGGAAGTATGGTGACTTGTTTGTAAGAGCTGGGTTGGTAGCTGATGGAGAAACTACTGGAACCTTTCCACCTTCGTAGATTGGGACAGCAGCGAGTGTCTCGCCTGAGTACATACCGCCAACAACACCGATTGCACACTCGTCATCGACGACCTTCTGTGCAAGAGCTGGTGACTGTGCACCTGAAGCCTGGGTATCGATTACATCGTAATCAACCTTGACCTTAGCTGTCTTG
>CAZMBG010000084.1:0-4684 GCA_964564615.1 uncultured Candidatus Planktophila sp. | reverse complement strand
AGTCATGTCGATATTCAGATGCATGAAGGTCGGACCTTCGACACAATCACTCAGGTTGAGACGATTGCAAATTACGGTGAAGCAATTACCGAAGATTATTCGCGCTGGACTATCGCGCACGCGATGCTGGAGACAGCAGAGCGCTTCACGCCCAACGAAGGTGAACCTGCAGCACAAGAATTTCAATTATTAGTCGGGGGATTGCGGGCGCTCTCTGAAAACCGCTACGAGCCATCGTTGATTCTCGACGCTTTCTTATTGCGCTCTCTATCAGTGGGAGGTTACGCACCTTCTATGACGCTCTGTTCTCGTTGCGAGAAGCCAGGACCACATCGATATTTCTCATTGGTTGGCGGTGGATCGGTATGCAGTGATTGCAAACCTTCGGCATCAGCAACACCGGCACCTGAAACTCTCGACTTAATGGAATCTCTACTTAAGGGAAATTGGGATTCGGCTAGTGTCAGCGACGGTCGACATCGCCGTGAAGCAAGTGGATTGATTGCCGCATATTTGCAGTGGCATCTCGAGCGCGGATTACGTTCTCTTCCAATAGTCGAACGTGGTGCATAGATGGCTAAGAGAGTTGATGTTCCTAACCACATTGCTGTAGTAATGGATGGCAATGGGCGCTGGGCAAAAAAGAGAGGGTTGCCGCGCACCGAAGGCCATAAGGCTGGCGAAGAAGTTCTCTACCAATTAGTGGAAGCGGCGATTGGATTTGGCGTCAAAGAGATGAGCGCATATGCCTTCTCAACCGAAAATTGGAAGCGAAGCCCTGAGGAAGTGAAATTTCTCATGGGGTATAGCCGTGAATCTTTGCGCAACCGCCGTGATCGAATGCATGAGCTCGGAGTGAAGATTAATTGGCTTGGACGTCCGCAACGTTTATGGAAGTCGGTAATCGATGAGCTTGAAGAAGCAGAGGCGCTTACCAGGAACAATAAGAAATTTACTCTCAATATGTGTGTCAATTATGGCGGTAGAGCCGAGATAGTTGATGCCGCAGCCGAACTTGCTCGTGATGTAAAACGAGGAAAGATAAAGGCAGACTCCATTACTGAAAAGACATTTGAAAAGTATCTCTATTCGCCAAAGATGGCAGATATCGATCTCTTCCTGCGTTCATCCGGCGAACAACGTACATCTAATTTCTTGCCCTGGCAGGCCACTTACGCTGAGTTCGTCTTTATGGATGTTTTATGGCCAGATATGACGCCAAAGTTATTGTGGAAAGCTATCGAAGAGTATTCAGAGCGAGATAGGCGATTCGGAAAGGCTTGACTTTCCGAATTGAAAGAATTGCGGAAAGGCTTGACTTTCCGAATTGAAAGGATTGCGGTAAGGCTTGACTTTCCGAAGTAATCAATTGAGGCGGGAGTATCCGTATGAGAGCGATGCTGCGATTGCAATCCATATTTGATACGGAATAAGCGCCAGCCCCAACTTATATGAGTAATTGAAGGTCACAAGAAGGATGGGAGCCGTGAATACCGCGGCCGAAGCGAGAGAAATCGCGGCGCCACTGAGATTATGTGAATGATAGAAAAGATATGACCAGCGTAGGGCGAACACAACACTTATTGAAAAAGTTGCCAAGAAGATTAGTACAGATATTGCGCTCGCGTTTCGAGTAATAATAAAGGTAGCAATTCCTAAAACGATAAAGTTATAGGGCCAAATCAACCCAAAGATAAAGTCGGGCGGCTGCCAACTCGGTTGCTGTAAAGAACGGTACCAACCATCATTTCTTACCCAGCGATTTGATCCCAAGATGTAGATAGCTAAAACCAAGAATCCAAGGACGGTTGCGGGTAGGCGATGCATTATTAACCGAGAGTGGATACAACGCCCCACATTATGGCGACGCCAACCAAAGTGGATAAAAATGTCCATCTAGAAGAGTGGCGAGAATGTGCCTCAGGCAAGATATGTGAAGTAGCAAGGTAAATCAGCACACCTGCAAATAGTGCTAAATAGATAGCCATCAAGGATTCGCTGAGCACAATATAGGTTCCAAATGAGGCGCCACCGATTCGAGCAATCGCATCTACTCCAAGGAGCGTTACTGACTTCTTGTTCCAAGAATCAGCCTTAATCATCATAGAAACGGTGTTGAGGCCATCGCTAAAGGCGTGGACCATGACCGCCACGAAAACTGCGATTCCGAGAGATGAGCTCACTTTGAAGGCAACGCCGAGAGCAATGCCATCGAGAAAGATATGTCCACCCATTGCGATAGCGCCAATGACGCCAGCGACATTGTGGTGCTCGTGGTCGTGGCCATAATCTGATTCAACTGGCTCGTGGCCACCGAAGAAACCTTCTAAAAGATGGAGTGAGAGAAAGCCAAAGAGAATCGCGACCGCAACTGTAGGAACTCCAGCAAAAGAGGTGGTATTGGTATGAAATACCTCTGGCAACAAATCAAAGCCGACTAGACCCAGCAACAATCCTGCGGATAAGCCGAGAACGAGATGGAATCGATCATTCGCTTTAAGGGCAACCATGCCGCCGAGCGCTGTTGCAATGACTGTAATCGCTGCAAATATGACCGCTGAATTCATAGTTGAAGTGTATCTAGGTTAGAATTGAGTCACGATGCTCGGCGCTATTAAATCGCAGAGAATCGCCGACAGCCAGCCGGGGTACTACCAATTCCGGCTCACCGGAAATGGAGCCCCACTTATGGCAGTAGATCGTTTAGAAAATATCGTCTCGCTCTCAAAGCGCCGCGGATTTGTCTTTCCATCCTCCGAAATTTACGGGGGATTGCGCGCATCGTGGGATTACGGACCACTCGGTGTTGAACTCAAGAACAATGTAAAGCGCCAGTGGTGGCGCAGTATGGTTATGGGTCGCGAAGATGTTGTCGGTCTTGATTCGTGTGTAATTTTAGCGCGCGAAGTGTGGGAGGCATCGGGCCACGTTGCGACATTTAGTGATCCGTTGACCGAATGTACTGCCTGCCACAAGCGCTATCGCGCCGATCACTTAGAAGAAGCATATGAGGCAAAACACGGAAAGAAGTTGGCGTCTCTTGCTGACATGAATTGTCCAGCTTGCGGAAATAAGGGTCAGTTCACAACACCAAAGCAATTCTCCGGTCTACTTAAGACTTTCCTTGGTCCGGTCGAAGATGAATCTGGACTTGCATATATGCGACCTGAGACGGCGCAAGGAATCTTTATCAATTTTGATCAGGTGATGACTACATCTCGTAAGAAGCCACCATTTGGAATTGGCCAGATTGGTAAATCTTTCCGAAACGAAATTACACCTGGAAACTTCATCTTCCGCACCCGCGAATTTGAGCAGATGGAGATGGAATTCTTTGTTGTTCCTGGCACCGATGAAGAATGGCATAAGTATTGGATTGAAACTCGTTTGCAATGGTACAAAGATCTCGGAGTCAATCCAGATCGTCTTCGGCTTTACGAGCATCCAAAAGAGAAGTTGTCCCACTATTCAAAGGGCACTACCGATATTGAATATAAATTTGAGTTTAACGGAACAGAATGGGGCGAGCTCGAAGGCATTGCCAACCGCACTGATTTCGATCTAAAGGCACATTCAAGCGCTTCTGGCAAAGATCTTTCATACTTCGATCAAGAGAAGAATGAGCGTTGGACACCGTATGTCATCGAGCCGGCTGCCGGTGTCGATCGTTGCGCGCTGACATTTATGATGGATGCATATACCGAGGATGAAGCTCCTAATGCAAAGGGCGAGATGGAGAAACGTGCGGTGATGAAATTCGATCATCGTTTAGCTCCCGTGAAAGCTGCAGTATTACCGCTTTCACGCAATGCTGACCTCTCGCCAAAGGCGCGTGATTTAGCGGCGGAGTTGCGTAAGAATTGGAATATTGACTTTGACGATGCTGGAGCCATCGGTCGCCGTTACCGTCGACAAGATGAAATTGGTACTCCATATTGCATCACTGTGGACTTCGAATCACTCGAAGATCACGCCGTCACCATCCGCGACCGCGACACTATGGCACAAGAACGTGTAGCAATTGATCAAGTAGAAGCATGGCTAGCACCACGACTTCTCGGTTGCTAAAACCGCTGGTCTTGCCATTGCGTGATGGCGACTACCAGGTTGATCCTGGCGTTGTTCTCGCTCCAATGGCTGGAATTACCAATGCTCCTTTTCGAACTTTATGTCGCGAGCAAGGAGCAGGTTTATTTGTTTCAGAAATGGTTACTGCGCGCGCTTTACTAGAGCGAATTCCCGAAACTTTGCGCATGATCGAACCCGGACCTGGTGAGTGGCCGCGGAGTGTGCAGCTCTACAGCGTTGACCCGCATCATATGCGGGAAGCTGTAACCATGATTGGTCGTGAAAATCTCGCCGATCACATTGATATGAACTTTGGATGTCCAGTTCCAAAGGTAACCCGCAAAGGTGGCGGCGCAGCACTTCCATATAAGCGAAAGTTATTTGCCGAGATTGTGCGATCAGCGGTTGAAGCAGCCAAGCCATACAAAATTCCAGTAACTGTGAAGATGCGCGTAGGAATTGATAGCGATCACCACACCTACTTAGAAGCGGCACAATCTGCAGCCGAGGCTGGAGTTACGTGGGTGGCACTTCATGCTCGAACCGCAGAGCAGATGTATGAAGGAAAGGCAGACTGGTCGAAGATTGCCAATCTGGTAGAACACCTCAAACCAAC
>CAZMBG010000083.1:0-4763 GCA_964564615.1 uncultured Candidatus Planktophila sp. | reverse complement strand
TAAAATCGCGCAAGGCGCAAAGCCAGGCGAGGGAGGCCAGTTACCAGGCAACAAGGTGTATCCATGGGTTGCTAAAGCTCGATACTCAACACCAGGTGTAGGACTCATCTCGCCGCCACCTCATCACGATATCTATTCGATTGAAGATTTGGCCCAACTCATCCACGATCTCAAGAACGCAAATAAAAATGCGCGAGTACACGTGAAGCTGGTCGCTGAAGTTGGTGTCGGAACTGTTGCCGCCGGTGTTTCTAAAGCGCACGCTGATGTTGTGTTGATCTCAGGCCATGATGGTGGAACCGGTGCATCACCGTTAACATCACTCAAGCACGCTGGAGCGCCATGGGAGCTCGGTCTAGCTGAAACCCAACAGACCTTATTACTGAATAACCTTCGCGATCGCATTGTTGTGCAGACAGATGGCCAACTTAAGACCGGGCGAGATGTTGTCATTGCAGCTTTGCTCGGCGCTGAAGAGTTCGGTTTTGCCACCGCCCCTCTTGTTGTATCAGGTTGCATCATGATGCGTGTTTGCCACCTCGACACGTGCCCAGTTGGAGTTGCAACTCAAAACCCAGAACTCCGCGCGAAGTTCTCAGGTAAGCCGGAGTTTGTTGAAACATTCTTTGAATATATTGCCGAAGAAGTTCGTGAAATTTTAGCTTCGCTTGGCTTTAGAAGTATTCAAGAAGCGATTGGCCATGTTGAATATCTCGATACCAAGAAGGCGGTCGAGCACTGGAAGGCAAGCGGTCTAGATTTAGCGCCATTGTTGGTACGTCCAGAAGTTGATTCGCCACTTTACAACACCACAAGCCAAGATCACGGTCTGGCAGCTGCGCTTGATAACACGTTGATTGAATTGGCGGCACCTGCACTCAATCATCGCAAGGAAGTTAAGATTGAACTTCCTATTCGTAATGTCAACCGCACCGTTGGCACTATGTTGGGCGCTGAAATTACTCGACGTTACGGGGCAGAAGGTTTACCAGCCGGAACTATCGATATCACGCTTCGTGGATCTGCCGGTCAGTCACTGGGCGCATTTACACCTTCAGGAATGGTTATCCGTCTCTTTGGAGATTCCAATGACTATGTGGGTAAAGGTATTTCTGGTGGCCGGGTTGTTGTACGACCTGATGAGAAGGCAACATTTGATTCACGAGAAAATGTCATAGCCGGAAATGTCATTGGCTACGGTGCCACATCTGGTGAGATCTTTATCCGCGGTCTCGTGGGTGAGCGCTTCTGTGTTCGCAACTCTGGCGCAACTGCAGTTGTAGAAGGTGTGGGTGATCATGCCCTTGAATATATGACGGGTGGAACCGTGGTTATCTTGGGCCGCACTGGTCGCAATATTGCAGCTGGCATGTCTGGCGGTCGCGCATTTGTTCTCGATCTCAACTCTGCCTTAGTCAATAGCGAGATGGTCGATGTACTTGCCATTCCGCAAGATCAACGAGAACGGCTTAAGGAGATCATCACCGACTTTGCAACTGAAACTGGTTCAGTAGTTGCCCAAGAGTTGTTGGCAGATTGGGATAACGCGCTGGCACGGTTCTCGCTCATCATGCCTCGCGACTATGCCCGTGTACTTGCCGCGATAGAGCGTGCCGAACGCGATGGATTACCGGTAGATAAGTATGTAATGGAGGTTGCAGCAAATGGCTGATCCCAAAGGATTTATGACAACTCCGCGCGAGACTCCAACTCGTCGACCGGTCGAAGTTCGCATTCGTGACTGGAAAGAAGTCTACGAACCTCAGAGCTTTGATCACCTGCAGAAACAGGCTGGCCGTTGCATGGATTGTGGCATCCCGTTCTGCCACTCAGGTTGCCCGCTCGGAAATTTGATTCCAGAGTGGAACGATCTCATGTGGCGCGGATATAAATCAGAGGCGATGGATCGACTCCATGCCACAAATAACTTCCCAGAATTTACCGGCCGGCTCTGTCCGGCTCCTTGTGAGACTGCCTGCGTTGTTGGAATTAATCGCGATCCAGTCACAATTAAACAAATTGAGCTACGCACTATTGAAGAGGCATTCGGTTTCGGTGCAGTAAAGCCAATGATTCCGGATCGCCTTACCGGTAAGACCGTTGCTGTCATCGGCTCAGGTCCAGCTGGTTTGGCGGCAGCGCAACAACTAACTCGCGCTGGCCATACCGTTGCTGTCTACGAACGCGCTGAAAAAATTGGCGGTTTGCTACGTTATGGAATTCCGGAATTTAAGATGGAGAAAAATATTCTCGATCGTCGGTTGGCGCAGATGGAACAAGAAGGAACGCGCTTCCGTGCTGGCGTACGAGTTGGGGAAGATGTTACCGGCCAATCGCTTCGTACTCGCTATGACGCAGTATTGGTTGCAATTGGCGCTACCCAATGGCGCGATCTGCCCATTAAAGGTCGCGAACTTAAAGGAATTTACCAAGCGATGGAATTTCTTCCATGGGGAAATAAGCAAGCGCTAGGTGAAGTTGAAGTTCCACCCATCAATGTTGCCGGAAAGCATGTCGTCATTCTTGGTGGTGGCGATACCGGCGCTGACTGCCTAGGTACTTCAGTCCGCCAAGGTGCAGCAAGTGTGACCCAACTTGAAATTATGCCGCGCCCAACCGAAGAGCGCCCATCAGCTCAACCTTGGCCGACATACCCAATGATTTATCGCGTTTCAAGCGCACATGAAGAGTTGGATAATCGAATCTTTGCAGTGAGCACGGAAGAATTTCTAGGCGATAGCGATGGAAACTTGCGGGCTCTCAAAATAGTTGAGACACAATTTGTTGATGGCAAGTTCCAACCAGTACCAGGTACTGAACGAGAATTACCAGCTGACTTTGCATTTCTCGCCATGGGCTTCACTGGTCCGGAGAAGAGCCAACTCATCGATCAACTTGAGGTAACGCTTGACGAACGTGGAAATATTGCTCGTAATGAAGATTTCCAGACCATTCAAGAGGATGTCTTTGTTGCTGGCGATGCCGGTCGCGGTCAGTCACTGATTGTGTGGGCTATCGCCGAAGGGCGATCGGCTGCCGCTGCAGTGGATCGATACCTCATGGGGGAGACGCAACTACCAGCGCCGATTGAGCCAACGACTCGTTCGTTGATGGTCTAACGCCATCAGTGATATTTGATTCACACTAGAAATAACAAATACTCGAAAGTACGTGAGATAAGGTAACGATATGCGCCGCGCGAAAATAGTATGCACAATGGGCCCAGCAGTTGAAGCTCCTGACAAGGTTCGCCAACTTATTAAAGCTGGCATGAATATGGCCCGTCTCAACCTCTCACACGGTTCCTATGAAGAACACCAAGGTCGACTCGATGCAGTTCGCAACGCCGCCAAAGAGGCAGGTCAGGCAGTTGCGGTGTTAGTAGACCTTCAAGGTCCAAAGATCCGTTTAGCTCGCTTTGAAAATGGTCCACATGATTTAGCGCGTGGCGACATCTTCACTATCACCACCGACGAAGTTGCCGGAACAAAAGAACGGGTAGGTACCACCTACAAAGGCTTGCCGGGAGATTGCAAGCCAGGCGATCGAATTTTGATTGATGATGGCAAAGTGACAGTAGAAGTTGTTGAAGTCAATGGCAATGACGTTGTAACAAAGTGCATCGAACCTGGCGCTGTTTCCAACAACAAGGGAATTAACCTGCCGGGAGTTTCGGTATCAGTTCCCGCGCTCTCTGAGAAAGATGAAGAGGATCTCCGCTGGGGACTTCGCGCTGGCGCAGATTTCATAGCGCTCTCATTTGTCCGTAACGCCGCCGATATCAAAGATGTTCATCGCATTATGGACGAAGTTGGTATTCGCATTCCGGTTATCGCCAAGATTGAAAAGCCGCAGGCCGTTGAAAACTTGGAAGAGATTGTTAACGCCTTCGATGGCATTATGGTGGCTCGTGGCGATCTCGGTGTGGAATTGCCAATTGAGGATGTGCCGCTGGTACAGAAGCGATGCGTTGAACTGGCGCGCGATTTAGCAAAACCAGTCATCGTTGCCACCCAAATGCTTGATTCCATGATCACTAACTCACGCCCAACTCGCGCTGAAGCAACCGACTGCGCCAATGCGGTACTCGATGGCGCTGATGCCTTGATGCTCTCTGGCGAAACCTCGGTCGGTGATTTTCCAATCGAAGCGGTAGAGACAATGGCTCGCATTATTGAGAAGACCGAAGCTGATGGTCTCGATCGAATCCGGCCGTTACAACATAATCCACGCACTAAGGGCGGAGCGATTACCAAAGCTGCTGCCGAGGTGGGCGATGTGCTTGGCGCAAAGTACCTCGTGACCTTTACGCAATCTGGTGATTCAGCTCGACGTATCTCCCGACTTCGCTCCCATATTCCGATTCTGGCAATTACTCCGGAAGAAGGCACCTATAACCGATTGGCCCTCTCGTGGGGTATTGAACCCCTTGTATTTCCAATGGTGAAGCACACGGACGAGATGGTGCTGCAGGCAGATCG
This sequence comes from uncultured Candidatus Planktophila sp., assembly GCA_964564615.1. GTDB lineage: Bacteria > Actinomycetota > Actinomycetes > Nanopelagicales > Nanopelagicaceae > Planktophila. The sequence goes on along the minus strand of CAZMBG010000083.1, from coordinate 282 downwards.
CCTCCTTCTCGATACCGGACGGGCGCAAGAAGGCGAGAATGTCATGATCGTCGCCGGTGCGCCTCCCGGAATTCCAGGCTCAACCAATGCGATGCGCGTGCACGTAGTTGGCGATGCCGTCAATGGCGTTGTTCCGGCCTATCGCTAACTCAGACGAACTCGTTCGGGATTTCGCTCGAGGTTTGCTCTAGATTTCTCTCTTATTGTGCCCATCCCATAAGATGCGGCTATCGCCTCGGTACTCCAACGGTAGAGAGGGCAGTCTCAAACACTGCATAGTGT
>CAZMBG010000082.1:0-4931 GCA_964564615.1 uncultured Candidatus Planktophila sp. | reverse complement strand
GACCTCATAATGAAGACGAGCTCATTTTTTCTGCATTTCTTTCGCATCCTTATCGCTAAACGGCGCTCTGCCGAGCGCCACTCGTAAATCTTACCTAACTGAAGGTAAAAAACCTATTTCCTTACTCTGCCACCGGATTATCCGCGTGGATATCGATGCGCCAGCCTGTAAGGCGCGCTGCCAATCGTGCATTCTGCCCATCTCGGCCGATAGCAAGCGAGAGTTGGTAATCGGGCACAGTAACTTTTGCCGAACGGGCATCCAGGTCAACGATCTCAACCTTGGCAACTTTGGCAGGAGCTAGCGCTGATGCGACATACCGTGCTGGATCTTCATCCCAATCCACGATATCAATCTTCTCACCGCGCAACTCATCCATAACTGCTCGTGCGCGCGCCCCCATTGGGCCAATCAGTGATCCTTTTGGTGAGACTCCGGCACGGTGGGCGCGCACAGAAATTTTGGAGCGATGTCCAGCTTCACGAGCAACTCCCATAATTTCTACAACGCGATCTTTTATCTCCGGAACTTCTAAAGCAAAGAGCTGCTTAACTAATCCTGGATGGCTACGAGACAACATAATTTCTGGCCCTTTAAGACCTTGCTTAACTTCAACTACGAATGCTTTGATGCGATCACCGTGGTTGTATACCTCGCCCGGAACTTGCTCTTGCGGTGGAATGCGACCTTCGGTTCGTCCCAGTGAGACGTAAACCATGCGCGGATCGCGACCTTGTTGAATTACTCCCGAAATAACATCACCAACATTGGCGGCAAATTCGCCGACGATTTCTGCATCATTTGTGGCGCGCATCTGTTGTTTGATTACTTGGCGCGCCGTGCTGGTAGCGATGCGGCTAAAACCTTCAGGTGAGTGGTGTTCTTCAGCCAATCGCTCACCAAGTTCATTGTATTGTGGAATCAATATCTGAATCTCGCCAGTCTCGCGATCGAGTCTGGCAAATGCATGTGGGCGAACTTCGTGTCCTTGGTTGTATGCAGTTAGGACCGCCATTTCAATTGCGTGAATCAATTGCTCTAATGGAATTCCTTTTTCAGTGGTGAGAGCTTTGAGCGCCTCCATTTCTACATTCATTAGTTCGCCTCCTTTCGATTAAATTCAATTTCAACCACTGCTCGTTTAATCTCAGAAAGGGCGATGACTTCCTCTTTTCGCTCCTTCTTCAGTGTCACCTCAAGAGTAATGTCCGCATCGCTTTGCGATATTAAACGTCCCTCAATAACAATTCCATCGCTCTTGGTGACTTTGAGTAAACGAGTCAGATTTTTCTTAAAGTGGCGCGGCAAAGTCAGAGGTCGATCAACCCCAGGTGAAGTGACCTCTAATGTAAATGGGGTCTCACCCATAAATGTTGCGTTATCGAGTAATTCCGAGACAGCTTTAGTGACAGCAGTGACTTGATCGAGATTGAGCGAAGATTCGCCATCGACAATTACTGTGACTATCCGATGTTTGCCGGGGGTTGCGATGTGAATATCTTCAAGGAAGAAACCTTGCGCGAGAATAGCCGGCGAGATGAGCTCGGCAATTTGATCGTTGAGGGCCATGGAGCAGCCTTTCTTATTTGATTGTTATTGAGTTTTTTGACAAGGAGAAATTTACTGGAAGTAGAGCGAGTAACCAAGTCGAAGGATAAGCAGCCCTGTCACCAATAAATAGAATATTCGAACAAAGCCAGAGCCTTTCTTAATCGCCAAATGCGAACCGGTATAGCCACCCAAGAGATTGGCGATACCGAGTATCAGCCCCAGCTTCCACATAATGCCAATACGTAGTCCTACGACAATAATTGAGGCGAGATTGGTGGTCGCATTTACAACCTTAGCTATCGCCGATGCTCCAACGAAGGCAAATCCCATGAGCGCAACTAAGGCGATCATCAACATTGTTCCGGTACCGGGCCCGATGAGCCCATCATAGAAACCGATAATGGCGGCAGCGATAGAACCAATAACCATTAATTTCTTAGCTGAATACTTTTCGACGTGCACCTTGCCGAGTTCTGGTTTAAAGAGCGTATAGAGGAAGATGGCAATCATCATAAAGAAGATGGCGCTCTTAAAACTCGCTGGTGATATGTGTGATGCGAGCAGCGCGCCAAAGCACGCGCCAATAAATGCTGGAGCCACCATGGCAAGTAGTAAGCGCGTATCGGTCTTAATTGATTTGCGATATTTAATCGCGGCAGTGGTGGTGCCAAAGAATGCGGCAGTTTTAGATGTCGCCACGACAGATACTGGATTGCGATCAGGAAATGAGAGCAGCATGGCTGGGGTTTGAATGAGTCCTCCCCCACCAGCAATAGCATCGACAAAGCCCGCTGAGAACATAGCTAGCGCTAATAGCGCCAGATTGATGAGCGAGAGGTCGTAAATCACAGGTCGCTGACGATATCTGCAATCGTGGTTACTGCATCAGCAACTGCCACTTCTTGCTTTTCGCCATTCTTGCGCACTCGAACTTCAACTAGACCATTTTCGAGCGCTTTACCTACGACAACGATAACTGGAATACCTATCAACTCGGCATCTTTAAATTTCACACCTGGGCTTGTACCGCGACGATCGTCAAACATAACCGATACACCTTGGGATTCAAGTTGGGTTGAAATATCTTCGGCCACATTAAAGACGTTATCTTCTTTACCCGTTGCGACTACGTGAACTTTTGCCGGAGCAATAGAGGCTGGCCAGCAGAGTCCAATTTCATCGTGAGTCTGTTCTGCGATGGCGGCAACCGCGCGTGAGACGCCAATTCCGTACGATCCCATCGTGACTACTTGTGACTTGCCATTCTGGTCGAGCACTGTCAGATTAAGTGCTTGCGCATATTTACGACCTAGTTGAAAGATGTGGCCGATTTCAATTGCCCGGTCTATTACTACCGCAGTATTGCACTGAGGACAGGAATCCCCTTCGCGAATAACAACTGCCTCAATGTAGTGATCAACCTCAAAATCACGGCCATTAACAACATTAAATGCATGGCGATCTTTTGCATTTGCGCCAGTAACCCACGAACTCCCTGGCGCGACTCTTGGATCGGCATAAATTGTTATTCCTTGTGACTTGGCATCTTGTGGTCCTATGTAACCCTTCACCAAGCCCGGAAATTTTGCGAAGTCGCTATCTTCAAAGACCCGGATTTCATTGACGCCAGCTAAATTGGCTTGCAAGCGCTTGAGATCAACTTCCCGATCACCTGGGACAAGTACCGAAATTGGACGCTCATCTGCCATCAACATGACATTCTTGAGAGTACTTGCGCCGGTGTAACCACCGCCAAATTGAGAGTTAAGTAATTCAACAAGTGAATCAATAGTTGGGGTATTTGGGCTATCGAAGGCTTCGAGTGGACCAACTGCTGATGCATCGACTGGAGCCACCTGTGTCACCATCGCCTCCACATTTGCTGCGTAACCGCACTGTGGGCATAAAACATATGTGTCCTCACCGGTTGGACAAGGTGCAAGAAATTCTTCAGAGGCTGATCCACCCATAGCGCCAGATACAGCGCTCACTATGTTGTATTTCAAGCCAAGTCGATCAAAGGTCTTGATATATGCCTCGCGATGTTTGTTGTACGAGTCAACCAAACCTTCGTCGGTGAGATCAAAAGAGTAGGAATCTTTCATTACAAATTCGCGTCCTCGGATAATTCCTGAACGTGGACGTGCTTCATCGCGATACTTGGTTTGAATTTGATAGATAGAGAGAGGCAAATCTTTATAAGATGAATATTCACCCTTAACCATCAAGGTGAACATTTCTTCATGCGTTGGACCTAATAAATAATCGGTGCCCTTACGATCTTGCAGGCGGAATAAATCAGGACCATATTCAGTCCAGCGATTGGTTTGCTCATATGGATCACGCGGCAACATAGCAGGAAAATGGACTTCTTGAAATCCGGCAGCATCCATCTCTTGTCGCACCACATTTTCAACATTGCGCAAAGTAATTACGCCAAGTGGTAACCAGCTATAAATTCCAGCGGCAATGCGGCGGATATATCCGGCGCGTACTAACAGCCGGTGGCTAGGAACTTCAGCATCTGCTGGATCATCACGAAGGGTGCGTAGAAAGAGTGTAGACATGCGCAACATGCGCTCACCTTATCGTGTAACTACGAAGTCGTGACGGAAGGTTCGCCTGGCAATACGCCGGCGGCTTCCATTTCTTCTGCTAAGCGCATCGCTTCTTCGATGAGCGTCTCAACAATCTGCGCCTCAGGAACAGTCTTAATTACCTGTCCCTTTACAAAGATTTGACCTTTTCCGTTTCCGGATGCAACGCCGAGATCTGCTTCACGGGCTTCGCCTGGTCCATTCACAACACATCCCATTACTGCAACACGTAGTGGAACGGTCATTCCTTGTAGCCCAGCTTGAACTTTCTCCGCCAAGGTGTAGACATCGACTTGGGCGCGTCCACATGATGGGCAAGAGACAATCTCAAGTTTTCGCTGACGTAAATTGAGCGACTCAAGGATTGAGATTCCAACTTTTACTTCTTCGACTGGCGGCGCTGATAAAGAGACGCGAATAGTGTCGCCAATGCCTTCGGCTAAGAGAATTCCAAAGGCGGTAGCGGATTTGATGGTGCCCTGGAAGAGTGGACCGGCTTCAGTGACTCCGAGATGAAGTGGGTAATCACATTTCGCAGCTAAGAGTCGATAAGCATTAACCATTGTGATTGGGTCGTGATGCTTCACTGAAATTTTTATATTGCTAAACCCATGCTCCTCAAAGAGCGAGGCTTCCCACAAGGCTGATTCGGCGAGCGCTTCAGGTGTAGCTTTACCGTACTTTGCCAGTAAGCGTGGATCGAGTGATCCGGCGTTGACTCCGATTCGAATTGGGATTCCGGCATCGCCTGCAGCTTTTGCAACCTCTTTTACCTTGTCATCA
>CAZMBG010000081.1:0-4956 GCA_964564615.1 uncultured Candidatus Planktophila sp. | reverse complement strand
GTATGGACATCGATTGTCTACTTCCCGGTCGCACACTGGGTCTTTGCCTTTGGACACAAAGTCGGAGACACCATCACGGGTGTGGGATTCCTTGCTGGCAAGGGTTTGGAAGATTTTGCTGGTGGAACTGCCGTGCATATCAATGCCGGTGCAGCAGGTTTAGCGTTGGCAATTGTGCTCGGTAAGCGAGTGGGATGGCGGAGAGATCCAATGCGCCCACACTCACTTCCATTGGTCATGCTTGGCGCTGGACTCTTGTGGTTTGGCTGGTTTGGATTTAACGCCGGCTCAGCTCTCGCTGCTAATGGCATCGCAGGTCTCGCCTTTCTTAATACCCAAGTGGCAACAGCAGCGGCGCTCTTAGGTTGGCTATGTGTCGAAAAGGTTCGCAATGGACATGCAACTTCACTGGGTGCAGCATCAGGCGCTGTTGCGGGCTTAGTTGCAATTACGCCCGCTTGCGCATTCGTTGCACCGTGGGCCGCGGTCGTGATTGGCTTTATTGCCGGCGTTCTCTGTTCATTAGCTGTCGGACTCAAATATAAGTTTGGCTTCGATGATTCACTCGATGTAGTGGGAGTCCACTTGGTTGGTGGAATCTGGGGATCGCTTGCAATTGGTCTCTTTGGTACACACGTTGTTAATAGCATCGGCCTTGATGGCCTTTTCTATGGCGGCGGAACAGCGCTAATTGTGAAGCAAGCTATGGGTGTTGGTTTGGTATTTGCCTACTCATTCATAGCCACATTGATTATCGGATTCGTCATCGAAAAAACCATTGGATTCCGAGTCAAGAAAGATGTAGAGATGGAAGGTATTGATCTCAAAGAACATGCAGAGTCGGCCTACGAATTTGCAACATCACGAGGAGGAGCAGCGCTATGAAACTCATAACCGCAATATTGAAGCCATTTAAATTGGATGAAGTTAAAGATGCGCTCCAAGCATCTGGAGTTACTGGAATGACAGTTTCGGAGGCTAGTGGTTTTGGTCGACAACGAGGACATACCGAGGTCTACCGCGGCGCTGAATACACAGTCGATCTAGTTCCGAAAGTTCGCCTGGAAGTATTGGCAGATGATGGAGATGCCCAATCTATTGTGGATCTCATTGTAAAAACCGCATCGACCGGCTCTATTGGTGATGGAAAAGTGTGGACAACGCCAGTCGAAAGCGTTGTGAGAGTTCGCACGGGTGAACGTGGGAGTGATGCAATCTAGAGGTAGATAGATAGCATTGACCATATGGCTACTCGAGAGCGACGGTTGCGTTCAGATGAATATGACCGCATTATTCGCGAACTCTTCTTAGCCAATTCATCCGATGAACATTCAATAGCAATCGCCGCGGTCGGAAGTTACGGCCGCGGCGAACTTGCGCCTGGTTCTGACCTTGATTTGGTAGTTCTGCATAACGGAGAAATTGCACCCGATGTTTTGGGTAACTTTGTTAATAATCTACTTTATCCGCTATGGGATCGAAAACTTAAAGTAGATCACTCTGTCCGTACTGTCGGCGAAGCTGTTGATGCCATCCAGTCCGACCTTAAAGTTGCGATGGGGCTCTTAGACATTAGGTTGATTTGCGGAAGCGCTGATTTAGTTGCAGAGGTGCAACTACGTGCAATTGAGATTTGGCGTAAAAATTTCGATACCTATATGCAGTGGATTGAAGAGTCTTTACGAGAGCGCCACCAAAGAGCGGGAGAGTTGGCATATCTGCTCGAACCCGATCTTAAAGAGTCACGTGGTGGGTTGCGAGATATCACCATTATTCGAGCGCTGAGACTTGCTGATCGCATACACATCCCCATTGAGCGCATCAGTCACGCTGAATCTTTACTTCTCACAGTTCGAGAGTCTTTACATATAGTGAGTGGTAAAGATCGAGATAAATTGCTCTTTCAAGAACAAGATTTGGTAGCTGCTGCTTTGGAGTACCGTGATGCCGATGCCTTAATGGCAGAAGTCGCACAGGCAGCACGTTCAGTTGATTACTTGATGCAACTTTCGCTACATCGCATTCATCACAAAGGTCGAGATGGATTGGGAAGATTTATTAGACGCCCTCGCACTCAACAAATATCACCTGGTATTACTGTCGCGAATAGAGAAGTGGCAATTGATCCTTTCTACGATTTTGATAGCGATCCGGTCATTGGATTACGTGCCGCTGCATCTGCAGCACAATTAGGGCTTCCACTTTCAATTGAGTCACTAGAAAAATATGCGCAAGCGCTAGCAGAGGGGAGAGGTGCACTTCCTTCGCCGTGGCCACGTGAGGCGCGTGAATATCTCATCGCCCTCATAGGTGCAGGCGAATCTATGGTTCATATCTTTGAAGCCTTGGATCAAGAAGAGGTTATCTTTCACTGGATACCAGAGTGGCGGAATGTGAGATCGTTACCTCAGCGCAATGTGCTACATCGCCATACCGTGGATAGACATATGGTCGAGACTGCAGTTGCCGCTGCTGCTCTCACTCGAGAAGTACATCGCCCAGATCTTCTGTTATTTACCGCTCTATTCCACGATATCGGAAAGGGGAGCGAAGAAGATCACTCAATGAGAGGCGCTCGCCTCATTCATCCTATTGCCGCTCGAGTAGGTTTTAGCGAACGCGATTGCGCTGTAATCGCCACACTTATAGAGAATCATCTGCTGTTATCTGCAACAGCAACGAGACGAGATCTCGATGATCCAGCAACAATCGCCTCCGTATCTGAAAGTATCAGAGACATTCGAACGCTTGAATTGCTTCACGCCCTCAGTATCGCCGATGGCATCGCAACTGGAAAGGCTGCCTGGAGTGACTGGAAGGCAACTTTAGTTGCCGATTTGGTGCGCCGAACTGAATTGGCGCTCACCGATAACTCATTTGAAGCGCAGCCGGAATTCTCGCCCCAACAAAGTGAAATTGCAGCTGCTGGAGAGTTAGCGGTCAATCTCGAAGATCGAGGCGCTGTCATTGCACTAGAAATTATTGTCCCCGATCAAACAGGTGTTCTCTCGGTAATAGCAGGAGTTCTCAATGTATTGCGCCTTGATGTCCGTGCCGCACGCACTAAGACACTAGGTTCGATGGCGGTGATGGAATGGATTGTTGCTCCCGACCCACACGCACCTGAAATAACCTCTGAAAAGGTCTATAAAAAAATTGCAGATGCATTAGTTGATATTTCAGGAATCGCCGCGGCAATTGAAAAGCGTATCTCCGACTATGCACAATTGCCATCTATTCCTGTGCCACCGCCAATCGTTGAAACATTTCTAGATGCAGCAACTAGTGCCACCATCATCGAAGTGCGAAGCCACGATCGACCGGCCTTGCTTTACTCTATTGGAGATGCGGTTGCGCAATGCAATATTGATATTCGAGCTGCCATTGTGACTACGCTGGGAGCAGAGGCTATTGACACTCTCTATGTGACTGAAATTGGGGGCGAAGCACTTTCCGCCCAACGCGCCTCAGAAGTCGCGGCGAAACTTTCTGAATCTTTGAAGTAGGCTTCCCGCCATGTTTGATGCGCTCTCCACGAAAATTTCCGGAGTCTTCTCATCCCTGCGAAGTCGTGGCAAGTTATCGCCTAGCGATATTGAGAGTTCGGTTGATGAGATCCGCACAGCACTCTTAGAAGCCGACGTATCACTCTCCGTTGTAGATGCTTTTATTGAAAGTGTGCGCATAGCTGCGCTCGAGTTATTGCCCACACTGCAACCAGGTGTTAATCAAGCGCAAGCAATCTTCGATCTAGTGAATCGAGAACTCACCAATATCTTGGGTGGAGGAGCCCGTAGAGTTCGATATGCAAAAAATCCTCCGACAATCATCATGCTCGCCGGTTTGCAAGGAGCAGGTAAGACCACCCTTGCCGGAAAGTTGGCGCTACATTTTAAGGAACTAGGTGAGACTCCACTTTTAGTAGCATCAGATTTACAACGTCCGAACGCTGTGACTCAACTACAAGTGGTAGGAGAGCAAGTAGGTGTCCCAGTATTTGCGCCACAGCCAGGAAATGGCATAGGAAGCGCAGTTCAGGTAGCGCACGATGGCATTTCCCAGGCGAAAAGCAAACTGCATAGCGTTGTTATCGTCGATACCGCAGGTCGTTTGGGTGTTGATCAGGAGTTGATGCAAGAAGCGATTGCAATCCGCGATGCCATCTCTCCGCATGAAATTCTCTTTGTGGTAGATGCGATGATTGGCCAAGATGCAGTACGCACTGCAAAGGCTTTTGCAGATGGTGTCGGTTTTGACGGTGTTGTTCTCACTAAACTCGATGGCGATGCCCGAGGTGGCGCTGCTTTATCCATAGCTTCACTTACTGGTAAGCCAATTATGTTTGCATCCAGCGGTGAGAAATTAACCGATTTCGATATCTTCTATCCCGATCGAATGGCCTCCCGGATTCTCGGAATGGGGGATGTCGCAACGCTGGCTGAACAAGCTAAGAAGGCGCTCGATTCCGATACTACAAAGAAGTTGGAAGATAAGTTTGCCAAGGGTGAAGACTTCACTCTTGAAGATTTCCTGGATCAGCTCGAAGGTATAGCCAAGATGGGTTCCATGAAGGGGATTCTCGGTATGTTGCCCGGTGCTGCATCAATGAAGAAGCAGATTGAAAATTTCGATGAATCTGAAATCACTCGCACAAAAGCCATAGTGCAATCAATGACACCAGCAGAGCGACGCGATACCAAGTTGCTCAATGGTTCTCGTAGAGCTCGTATCGCAGCAGGATCTGGCCGTAGCGTGACCGAAGTGAATAAGTTGGTAGAGAAATTTAGCCAAGCCCAGAAAGCGATGAAGGCGATGCGCAGCGGCAGAGGAATTCCAGGGGCGCCTCCTGGCATGGCGATACCGGCGGGCCTCTCGCTGCCCAACGCGTCGAAACCTGGATTTACGCCACCGAAGAAGAAGTCGAAATCTGGCAATCCAGCAAAACGCGCCCTTGAA
>CAZMBG010000080.1:0-4978 GCA_964564615.1 uncultured Candidatus Planktophila sp. | reverse complement strand
GTCCAAAGGCAAAGACCCAGTGTGCGACCGGGAAGTAGACAATCGATGTCCATACAGCAACGAAGATTGACCAAGAGATGAATTTGGTTCGATCGGCTATTGCTCCGGAGATCAATGCGGGCGTGATGATCGCAAACATCAATTGAAAGGCTGCAAACACCAAAACCGGGATTGGGTAGACGCCACCATTATTTGTTAAATCATTTACTTGGCTACCTAAGCCACTTAGCGAAAAATTTCCGTACCAAGGTGAATCAGCTTTATAACCAAAGGCCAACTCAAATCCGAAGAGCACCCATAAAACACTGACAATTCCGATGGTTACCATCGACATCATCATCATATTAAGAACACTCTTTGTTCGGACCATTCCGCCATAGAAAAACGCTAGCCCTGGCGTCATTAAAAGTACCAGCGCGGTACTCGCCAACATCCATGCGGTATCGCCGCTATTGAGAACTACATCGCCCATATCAACTCTTATCCTTCTCGATTTTGAAAAGTCTCGCCGTTGAGATGAGGAGTACCTTGGCGAAGGAGCGTTACATTAGGTAGGTTCGTGTGTTAAGCAGGTGGAACAATTTGGTGGGATTTGTTACTAGCGTGTTACGCCAAGAGACCATCAATATAGGTCTCAGGCTCAAATGACTGGAAGTCATCAGCTGACTCTCCAGTACCGATAAATTTGATTGGCAGGTTAAGTTGGTTCTCAATCGCCAGCGCAATCCCGCCTCTAGCCGACCCGTCCAGTTTGGTAACTATAAGCCCAGTGACAGGAATTACTTCGGCGAAGGTTCTGGCCTGTGCCAAACCATTTTGTCCGGTTGTGCCATCAATGACCAAGAGAATATCTGTGACTGGAGTTGTCTTCTCGATGACCCGAATAACTTTTCCGAGCTCTTGCATTAAATCATTCTTGGTATGTAGGCGGCCAGCTGTGTCGATGACGATGCTATCTGCGCCAACTTCTACTCCACGCTTGACGGTATCGAATGCGACTGCAGCGGTATCACCTTTACCCGTGATGACATCCACGCCAGTTCGTTGACCCCATGTCACTAATTGATCTACCGCAGCGGCACGGAATGTGTCGGCCGCTCCCAAAATAACCTTCGCTCCACTGGCCTTAAGGAGATGAGCGATTTTTGCTACAGATGTAGTTTTGCCAGCGCCATTTACACCGACCACCACAATAGTTTGCGGGGATCCAACGCTAAGGGTGCGAGGTTGATGACATAGTGAAGCGTGCAAAATATCTTTTAGGGCGCTCTCAGCATCATCGCCACTAGTCTTCTTAGCTGCTGCAATAACACTCTGAGTCAGTTTTGGACCTAGATCAGATGCCAAGAGTTCACTTTCAAGTTCGCTCCAATCGAGCGCCGAAGCAGTGGATTCGCCTTTGATCTTCGCCTTTAACCGCGAAAAAATGCCCATCGATTTATAACCTATGCGTTAGTGGTCTCACGGAGGCGTTGCGAAATTACTTCCGTCACGCCATCACCGCGCATGGTCACACCATAGAGCGCATCTGCAATCTCCATCGTGCGCTTCTGGTGAGTAATAATGATTAATTGAGAATTTTCGCGAATCTCTTCGAGTACTCCCAATAGTCGACCAAGATTGACATCATCGAGGGCGGCTTCGACTTCATCTAGAACATAGAAGGGGCTTGGCCGAGATTTGAAAATGGCTACCAACATTGCGACTGCAGTCAGGGACTTTTCGCCACCTGAAAGTAGAGAGAGTCGTTTGACTCTCTTTCCTGGTGGACGCGCCTCAACATCGACACCGGTATTGAGCAAATCATCTGGGTTAGATAGGAAGAGCTTGCCTTCTCCACCTGGGAAGAGCCGGCCGAAGATATCTTTAAAGTGCGCAGCAACTTCGGTATATGCCTCCATAAAGACTTCTTGAACTTTGGCATCTACTTCAGAGATGATATCGAGCAAATCTTTCTTTGTGCGCTTGAGATCTTCCATCTGTTCTGCCAAGAACTTCAAGCGCTCTTCCAATGCGTTGTACTCTTCTAGCGCTAATGGATTAATCTTTCCGAGCAAATTCAATGAACGTTCAGCCGATGCCAACCGCTTCTCTTGTTGATCGCGACGATATGGAATCATCTCAGTCGCGACAATTTCACCATCTTCTGTCTCGATAAATGTTGGAACATCTTTATCCGGGCCATACTCATTTACCAAGGTTGTGAGATCAATGCCAAGCTCTTCTACCGCTTTGGTTTCGAGTGCAGAAATACGCATACGCTGTTCAGCGCGAGCAATCTCGTCACGATGCACGCTGGTGGTCAATTGTTCAAGTTCGGTTGTTAATTCGCGACTCTTAGTGCGGACAGTCAGAGTTTCGCCTTCGCGCTCGGTACGTGAATTCTCTAAGCGAGAGCGCTCAGTACCACTCTTTGCAATCGAACGTTCGATTGCAATCAGCGCTTCATAAGCAGCTTCTGCGATAGCGAGCGAGATAGTTGCGGCTCGTGCGCGAGCGCCACGGCGCTCAATTGCCCGGGCCGATGCATCACGCTCTGCTTGCGCCGAGTCTTCCAAAGCCTTTGCCCGGGCAGCTACTGAGGTAACACGTTCCTCAGAGGTGCGAACAGCGAGTCGGGCATCTACTTCAGATGTACGTGCCGCTGACACTTGCTGACGAAGCGCTTCTGCTCGTGACCGATCTGGCTCAGCAATTTCGCCTTCTTGTCCACGTTGTGATTGGGCAATTGTGAGTTCATTTTCATCGCGAGCCTTCTTCGCACCAGCCTCAGCAATTGCTGCAGTAAGTCGCTCAACCTCGGCAAGCGCTGACTTTGCATTTTGCCCTGAAACTGCAAGTTGCTCAGTTAGAGCTGCAATACGAGCATCGGATTCGTTGAGATGGCCCAGCGCTAAATCAAATTCGCCTTGCTTGGCATCCACTTGAGTTTGGGCGCTTGCGATTTCAAATTTCAATCGCTCGCTGGTGCTAGTAAGTTCATTCAACTTGTCTTCAAGTTCATTAATAAGTGATGTAATTTCAATGAGTGAGCGAGATGAAGCAGAACCGCCTCGGGCGCGATGAGAAGAAATTAAGTCGCCTTCGCGAGTTACTACGGTTAACTCTCGATTGGTGCGAATAATTGCTTCCGCATCACGCGCACTCTCAGCAATGACAAAACCACCAAGGATTTGAACAATCAGATCGGAAATTTCAGTGGAATGAACGTGGCTGACAAGCGCATTGAGATTGCCTGGTACTTGTGGTCGTGCTGAATTTCCTGCCTCAAAGACCAATACATCTGCCTGACCAAGGTTTTCGCTTCTTAAAGTAGTAAGAGCGCTTACTGCTGAATTTAAATCACGGACGACGAGTGCATCAGCCATAGTGCCTAACGCTGCCGCAACCGCTGCTTCATAACCAGCATCAATCCGAATCAGCGATGCAATAGAACCCATGATGCTAACGCCGCGCGAGTCACGAATAAGCGCAGAAGCACCATCTCGATTCTGAGAGGTGAGGCGCATGGCTTCTAGCTTTGATTCAACTGAATTTCGTTCTTTATCAATAGCGCGTTCTTGTTCAACTAACTCTGTATGGATTTTCTTGGCGCTTTCAAGCGCTTGCTTTGCGCCCTCAAATTTAGAATCAAGACCGAGCTCGCCGGCATCTGCTGAAGCGATTTCCATTTCGAAAGAGTTATATGCAGCTTGAGCAGCATCGACTCGCCCTTGTGCTTCATTGCGAGCACTTTCGAGTCGAGAAATTTCTTCGGTAATTGCATCGATTCGCGCTTGGAGCGATTTGATATGGCCTTCTTGACGCGCAGTTCCTTCGCGTTGATCTGCAATAGCTCGCAACGTTGCATCTATGCGATCTTCTTCTGCCTTTAACTCTGCTTCAAGTGAGTTCAGTGACGATATTGCGTGGGCAAGCGCTGATTCGGCGGCGAGAGTTTCGTTGCGGAGAGCGTTCTCCTCCTGACGTAGCGATGCCGCTTCAGCTTCAAGCGCATCTGGATCGCGCCCAGCAGAGCGAGCTTCCTCTGCTTCTTCGGCTAAGAAACGCGAACGCTCCTGGGCAAGAGATTGAGTCCCGCGGAACTTCTCACGTAGTCCGGTGAGTTGGTAGTAATTTTCTTGAGCGCTCGCCAATAGCGGGCCTTCAAATGCCGCAGTTGCATCAAGCTCTTCTTCGCGCTTGCGGAGCGCATCGAGCGCCGCTTCCACCTCTGCACGTTTTTCGCGAAGCGCATTTTCATCGGCAACTTCTGCATCAAGTGTCTTTGAAAAGGCGATGTAATCATCGGCGAGGAGACGAAGTCTCGCATCGCGGACGTCTGCTTGGATAGTGGCGGCCTTCTTAGCAACCTCCGCTTGCTTTCCGAGTGGACGAAGCTGTCTCCGTAATTCAACAGTTAGATCGTTTACCCGAGCGAAATTGGCTTGCATCGCATCGAGTTTGCGAATGGCCTTCTCTTTACGCTTGCGATGTTTGAGAACTCCAGCGGCTTCCTCAATATAGGCACGGCGTTCTTCCGGCGTCGCCATCAAGATCGAATCAAGTTGGCCCTGGCCAACGATGACGTGCATTTCGCGACCAATTCCAGAATCACTCAAGAGCTCTTGAATATCAAGTAGTCGAGATGCTTCACCATTGATTTGATATTCGCTCTGCCCGTTGCGAAAGAGAATGCGTGAGATTGTTACTTCTGAATAATCAATATTGAGCGCGCCATCAGAATTATCAATGGTCACTGCAACTTCTGCGCGACCAAGCGGTGCACGACCTGAGGTGCCGGCAAAGATGACATCTTCCATCTTTCCACCACGAAGTGATTTGGCACCTTGTTCACCCATTACCCACGTGAGTGCATCCACAACATTTGATTTACCTGAACCGTTTGGACCGACTACGCAGGTGATGCCTGGCTCGAGACGAAGGGTCGTTGCGCTGGCAAAGGATTTAAATCCTTTGAGGGTCAGACTCTTCAAAT
>CAZMBG010000079.1:0-4999 GCA_964564615.1 uncultured Candidatus Planktophila sp. | reverse complement strand
TGCAGTTACAGTTGATTAACGCTTTTTTGCAGTTTTTTACAGTTTTTTAAGCGTGGCAGGTGCGAGCGCGACGACGGTGGGATTGGCCAAAAGGGTCAAATCGGTCAGAACAGCAGAACCGTCGGTAGCAAAGAGTTCAAGGTCGCCGCCATCGAGAAGGAGTAAGAGTTCGCTGCCAGTTTTTGCTGTGTGGGTGGTCTGTTGTGATCCAGATAGCCAAGCGCCACTTCGATCAAAAGTTAATTGAGATTTATCTGGTGAATAAGTGAGGAGAACTTTCTGATCGCCTTCACCAATTTCAATTGTTGATTCGCTTTCGGTAGAGAAATTAATCAAATATCGATCTGCGTTCGTGGTTGCCAACTCTTCAACTGGTTGCTGCTGCAGAATAAATTGACCATTGTGTTGGACAAGTGAGAGCTCGCGTGGGGTTGTCATGTGATTGAGGCGTCCTGTCTTCACCCAATCATTGGTGTACTCCCAATTACTCATCCAGCCGATAAAGATTCGACGATTATCTGGGGCGTTGTTAAATGTAACGCCGGCATAGTTATCAAAACCGGCATCAATCCAACGAGTTTCATTGTCATCGGCGGTAAAAGTGGTGCCATCAAAATCACCTATAAAGTATTGGGTTGCAGATCCTCCATTTGGCCCGCCGGGATTAATTGAGATTAATAAAATCCATTTAGTCACACCATCTGATGTAGTGAGTGGAAATAAATCTGGGCACTCCCAACAACCGGCGGTGGATCCTGCTGGTCCAAATTCACTGAGTTGATGCCAATCTTTCAAATCAGTTGATTGGTAGAAGCAAGCTTTAAACTCTTTAGGTTTTACCACCACCATTAACCAGCGATTATTAATAGTGTCGCGCCATACCTTTGGATCGCGGAAATCTGCCATCAATAAATCTAATACTGGATTATCGCGGTAATAATTCCATGTAAGCCCTTCATCATTGCTATAGGCGAGGCATTGCGATTGATTGGATCCGTCGTTTTTATGCAAGGTAAAGATTGCAACCAGTGGTGGATTTACACCATCGCCAAACCCTGATGAATTACTTTCATCTACAACTGCGCTGCCAGAGAAGATGCCGCCATCTGGGAAGAATGGCAGCGCGACAGGTAAGTGCTCCCAGTGGAATAAATCAGTGCTGACAGCGTGTCCCCACGACATATCTCCCCAGAGAATTCCATTGGGATTATGTTGGAAGAAGAGGTGGTATTTACCTTTGTAGTAGAGCAAACCATTGGGATCGTTGATCCAATTACGCTCAGGCGCAAAATGAAATTTTGGTCGCTCAAACAAATTCACGTCGCGTACCTTATCCTGCGTTTATGGAATTTATCGCCAACCTCTTTGACGCCCATTCGATTGTGAGCGATCTTGGTTTGATTGGAATTCTCGCAATTATCTTCGCTGAGACAGGGCTACTCATTGGTCTCGCCTTTCCGGGTGATTCACTCCTCTTTATTGCAGGTATTGCTGCTTCAAGTTCTGGAGCTGCGCTATTGGGTGATGCGCAATTAAGCGCCGTCTCATTACTCATTGGGGCTCCGATCGCAGCAATTATTGGATCTGAGACGGGATATTTCATTGGTCGTAAATTTGGCGTTAAATTCTTCGACCGCCCGGATGGTCGATTCTTCAACCATCAGCGAGTCTTAAAAACTGAGAAATGGCTCGTTAAATATGGGGTTGGTAAGGCTCTGGTATTTGCGCGCTTCGTGCCATTTGTACGTACCCTCATCAATCCATTGGCTGGCATAGTAAAGATTTCCCACCGCACATTTTTGCTTTGGAATATTATCGGCGCGATTATTTGGACTGAACTTGTTATCGGCCTGGGAATTATTTTGGGTGATCAATTAGAGGGTTCGGTAGATAAATATCTACTTCCTATTGTGGCAGCGATTGTCGCCATAAGTTTGATACCGGTGGCAATCGAAGTGTTGCGCGAATGGCGCAGCAAGAGAGATTTAGCTTAGAGACCTAAATCTGCCAAAGAGTAGGCGGCATAATATTTAAAGCCAGCCTCTTCAATTGCTTGCTGTGCACCACGCTCAACAATAACTGCGACACCCACAACGATTGCACCTGCTTCTTGTAGGGCTTCTACTGCGGTAAGTACTGAACCACCCGTTGTTGAGGTGTCTTCTACCGCCAACACTCTCTTTCCAACTACGTCGGGACCTTCGATTCGACGTTGTAAACCGTGTGCTTTTTCGGCTTTGCGGACAACAAATGAATCAAGCGCCCGACCTTGCGCAGCAGCAACATGCATCATCGCAGTCGCCACCGGATCAGCGCCGAGAGTAAGTCCGCCAACTGCATCAAATTGAAGATCTTTGGTGAGATTGAGCATTACCTCACCGACAAGTGGAGCTGCTACATGATCGAGAGTAACGCGACGTAGATCGACGTAGTAATCCGCCTCTTTACCTGATGACAAGATAACTTTGCCGTGAACAACGGCCTTCTTAATAATTTGATCTTTTAATTGGTCGCGTGCGCTCATGGATTTACCTTATCTACTCTTCTTCTTTATAGACAATTACTTCGCGTTTCTTCCGAATAGCAAGACCTTTTGGTGGGTTGGCTTCTAATAGCGCATCAACTTCGAGTCGCAATTGTGCAACTTCGAGCGCCATATTGGCCATCGCAGTCTCAAGTTCGATAATGCGCTTGATACCCGCATGATTAATTCCCTCTCCAACCAACCGTTGCACCATACGTAGTGAAGCAATATCGCGCAATGAGTAGCGGCGGTTGCGGCCCTCTGTGCGGTTGGGTGAAACTAAACCGAGGCGATCATATTGGCGAAGAGTTTGTGGATGTAGCCCAGAAAGTTGCGCTGCAACCGAAATGACATAGAGACCTGCTTCGTCATCAAGGTGCTCTGAATTATTCTCGGTGGCCATTTCCCATCAACCTTACTGTTTTGCCTTATTGAGAAATTCGGAACGGACATCGTGATCTGCTGTGCTTTCGGCAAATTTGTGCAGCGCCACAAGTGCTTCACCGTCGACTCGACGTGGCACTTGCACCTCTATTGTGATGAGTAAGTCACCAACGCTATTGCCTTTGGTAATTCCTCGACCTTTCACACGAAGCACGCGGCCAGTGGGAGTGCCGGGCGCTAATCGCACTGTGACATCGTCTCCAGAGAGAGTTGGTACTTTAATGTCAGCACCTAGCGCTGCTTCAACAAAGGTAACTGGCAAGGTAAGAGTTAAATTCTCACCTTTGCGAGCAAATACTGGATGTGGTTTTACGGTGAGATGGATAAATAGATCTCCAGGACCTGCTTCACCTGGTGCACCTTTTCCCTTTACCCGAATCTTCGCGCCATCATTAACGCCAGCTGGAACTCGCGCGGAAACGTTCTGGGTTGATTTACCACCAGCAGAGAGTTTTAAATCTAGCGTTGTTCCAAAGATAGATTCTTTAAATGAGATGGTTGCTTCAGTTTGAAGATCTTGACCTTTGCGAGGGCCGCGACGCATACCGGCACCACCAAAGAGGTTGGCGAAGATATCTTGCGGGTTACCTCCGCCAAAGATGTCAGCAAAGTCGCCACCTTGGAAACCTTGTCCACCCATAGGTGCACGGAATCCACCGCGCTCAAAGATTGAGCGTGCTTCATCATATTCGGCGCGCTTTTTGGAATCAGACAAGATGTCGTAGGCCTCAGAGACTGCTTTAAATTTCTCCTCTAAAGCGCTATCTCCTTGGGTTTTATCTGGGTGTAGATCGCGCGCAAGAGATCGATACTTCTTCTTAATATCATCTTGGGAAGCTTTCTTATCTACCCCCAAGATTGCATAAAAATCTTTCTCGTATAAATCTTTCGCTGCCATGGTGAACTCGTGTAATTACTCCGGCTCGACAACTGCCACACGGGCAGGACGTAGAACTCGATCCTTATATTTATACCCTGGTTGCAAAATTTTTGTAGCGGTAGCAACTGAAACATCTGCAGATGTTTCATGCATGAGCGCTTCATGAATTTGTGGATCAAAGGCATCACCTTCAGCGCCATACTTCTCTAAACCAAGGCGATTGGTGAGTGAGGTAATTTGGTCGGCAACTGCTTTAAAACCACCAGTTAATTCACCATGGTTATCGGCACGATCAATATCGTCAAGGGTAGCCAATAGCTCGGTAAGTACCGATGAAATACCGGCTTCACGCCAGGTGATGCGCTCAGATTCGGTGCGCTTTCTAAAATTAGTGAAGTCGGCGCGTTCGCGTTGCAGCGCGGCGGTTAATTCAGCAACCGGGTCAGTTTCCTGACCCGGTGTGCTTTGTGAATCAACCTCTTCAACACTCTCTTGTGTCTCAGTAGTTTCGGTCATCGATTAAGCCTGATCTTCTTCGATGACTTCTGCATCTTCTACCCCATCTTCAGATGGTGTACCTGCTGCTTGTGCCCCTTGTGCGGCATACATTGCTGCTCCAAGCGCTTGGGAAAGTGTTGAAACCTTCCCAGTAGCGGACTTGATGAGATCAAAGTTGGCACCACCAACTGCAGTCTTCAATTCTGCAAGAGCTTCATCGAGTTCTGCCTTCTTGGTTGCAGCTTCACCTTCGGTAAATTTGTCAGCGTTATCGGCGACAAACTTTTCGGTCTGATAGAGAAGTGCTTCTCCGGTGTTACGAATCTCTGCCTCTTCACGACGTTGCTTATCTTCAGCAGCATGTGATTCGGCGTCAGCCATCATTCGATCAATCTCCTCTTTAGAGAGAGCTGATCCGCCAGAGATGGTCATGCCTTGTTCCTTGCCAGTTGCGGTGTCTTTCGCAGTTACGTGAACAATTCCATTGGCATCGATATCGAAGGTAACTTCAATCTGTGGGATTCCACGTGGGGCAGGCGCAATACCTGTGAGCTCAAAGGTGCCGAGCTTCTTGTTGTATGCCGCCATTTCACGCTCACCTTGATAGACCTGAATCTGTACTGCAGGCTGATTGTCATCAGCTGTTGTAAAGA
>CAZMBG010000078.1:0-5065 GCA_964564615.1 uncultured Candidatus Planktophila sp. | reverse complement strand
AAGCTCAGAAAAATAAGTGGTTACCGCAATTAGCTAAAGGTAAAGGCTTTTCATACTGTCTCTCCGAATCCGAAGCCGGATCTGATGCATCGGCACTGAAGACTAAAGCGGAGCGCATCGGCGATTCCTGGGTTATCAATGGCAGCAAGAAGTGGATTTCCAATGCTGGAGAATCTGAGTTCTATACCGTCATTGCTCAGACTGATCCCTCGCTGGGGTCTAAGGGAATTACCGCTTTCGTTGTAGAAAAGAGCGATCCCGGAATTTCCTTCGGTGCCCCAGAGAAGAAGATGGGTTTCCGCGGATCACCGACTCGTGAAGTCTATTTCGATAACGTCACTATTGGTGATGACCGTCGAATCTCAGAGGTAGGCAAAGGATTTGCACTTGCCATGGATACTCTCGATCACACTCGAATTACGATTGCTGCTCAAGCGCTCGGAATCGCGCAAGGGGCATACGAGGCGGCGAAGAAATATTCGCACGAGCGCAAACAATTTGGAAAAGAGATCTTCGACTTTCAGGCGATTCAATTTATTCTGGCAGATATGGCTATTGCAATTGAATCAGCGCGAACTCTCACTTATACCGCGGCAGCAAAGAGCGAGAGAGGCGACGCCGATCTCAAGTTTTATTCTGCAGCGTGCAAGACTTTGGCAACCGATGTTGCAATGAAGGTAACTACCGACGCGGTGCAAGTATTTGGCGGTTATGGATATGTGAGCGATTATCCGGTAGAGCGAATGATGCGTGATGCAAAGTTAACTCAGATTTATGAAGGCACCAATCAAATTCAACGTATTGTTGTGGCTCGCAACTTGCCTTAGCGAAAACGAAGGAAAATATCTGGCGTTGCCGCTGCATTAAGTGGAATATCCCATTCATCGCGCGGGAGTAATTGACCCTCAATTTCATCAGGGTGAATGAGTCCAATTGTGAAGGCGTTAAGAGCCGGGAGCGCTCTGTCGTAGAAGCCACCCCCTTGGCCCAATCGATATCCCTCGCGATCAATGCGAAGTGCAGGTGTAATGACAACCTGAATAGCATTGATATCGGTAAAGGTGGGAGTCGTTGGTTCAAGAAATTTTTTCTTAGCTTTGAGTGAATCTGTCTTGCCATCCCAATCTGCCCATTCAATCTCGCGATCGTTAGTGCGCGGAAGAAGTACAGTTTTCCCGGCAGCTATCAAAGCTTGATTAAGGTAAGTCGTATCTGGTTCGAAACCATATGAATAGTAAGAGGCAACAACTTCTGCATTGATGATTTCTGGGATATCAAGCAGTATTTCAAAGGTGTGGGGTAGGTAACGTTCGGCGCGCTCACGGCGATAGCGAGTTCGCAGATCATCTTTAGATGCCATTGAAATCCCTTCGATATTGCGCTTCAACAAGTAAGGTTAGCGATTATGGCAGAGCAAGCACGAGTAGATGAGGTTCTCACCTCACTATTGTCCTTGTGTACACCGCTTGAACCATTCGATATGCCGCTCCTTGATGCTCACGGAGCGACTTTGGCAGAAGATGTTTATCAAGGTGATCGCCTGGTAATGAAGGCGGGCAGTCGAATTCGCGCGACGCAAATCGGTCTCGCCGCATCTATCGGGCTGGATCATCTTCCTACTCGACCACATCCTCGAGTAGTGGTGATCTCTGCCGGACCAGATTTGGTTGAGCCAGGTTTAGAAATATCTGGCGAACAAGAGTATGAGACGAATTCCTGGATGCTCACAACTGCGGTGCGTGAAACTGGCGCAGTTGGGTATCGAGTTCACTCGATACCAGATGATGAAGCGCAACTACAGAGCGTGATTGAAGATCAACTTGTACGCGCAGACTTAATTATTATCAGTGGTGAACGCCATGATGATTCATTTGCGCTGATAACTCGCACATTAGAGAAGCTTGGCGAAATAACTACCGTTGATGTGGCTATCGACGCTAGCGGCAGACATAATTACGGAACCATCGGCCCAGATAAGACGCCGGTAGTTACGCTACCTGGTGATCCGATTGCCGCTTATATTTCTTTTGAATTACTAGTGCGCCCAATGATTCGCACCATGCTTGGTGCATCAACTATTCATCGCCCATCGGTAAAGGCAAAGTTAGAAAAGTCGGTTTCAAGTACACCCGGTGTACGTTCCTACTTACGCGGAGTGCTGAGCGAAGATGGAAGATCGATTCTGCCGTTAGGTTCACAAGATGAACCAGCAACCCTGTCTGACGCCAATGCTTTTATCGCAATACCCGAAGGCGATGGCGAAATAGCTGCCGGCAGCGATGTAACGGTCGTTGTTCTCGAACGACGTTACATTTAAGGCCGCATAATGTGGCCAGTAATTTTGCAGGGCGAACGGTTGGTCATACGTTCGCCCCGATTTCGAGATAAGAAGCGATGGGATTTAGTTCGCGCTGAAAATCGCGAGTGGTTGGCTCCTTGGGAAGCCACCTTGCCAGTACTTCCAGCGAGCCATTCCACTGGAGAATCGAAGAAGAAAGCTTCCTTCTACTCGATGGTCAGGGCGATTGCCCATAGCGCTCGAACAGGTAGCGCATACTCCTTCTTTATTTGGCGAGATGGAAATTTAATTGGGCAGATAACTCTGGGCGGCGTTATTTATGGTGCGCTCCGTGGCGGGCACATTGGGTACTGGATTGATCGCAACTATGCCAACCATGGCTATATGACAGAAGCGGTCGAGGTGCTCACCCGCTTTGGTTTTGAGGGCCTTGGATTGCATCGAATAGAAATAAACGTTCGCCCCGAAAATGCGGCATCGTGCAAAGTCGCCGAGAAAGCCGGCTATCACTTCGAGGGGTTCCGCCCACGATTTCTCCATATCGATGGCGATTGGCGCGATCACAACTGTTATGTGAAAGAGAATCCGGCAATACGATAGCTATCAGTAGCTCTAAATATGGGGGCGGAAATCCCAAGATTTGATACTGACCTCCTTTAATCTTTACCCATCATGGCTTCAGCAATTATCTATCTGGCGATTATCGGCATGTGGGTTGCCTATTTTTTGCCTCGCTGGATACATAATAAGAATGAATTTTCTGGAAAGCATGTTGAACGTTATAAGAGCGCGCTACGTGTAGTCGCGGGTGAAAAGAATTCCAATTCGCCACTATTTGCCGATGTTGATCGCGCCGGAAGAATCGCACAACAACTCATGCGCAACCGAATAATTTTCTCAGTCATCTTTATCTCCACATGTGCAACTCTCTTAGGAGTAATTATGGGTACCGTTGTTGCTACCTCTCTATTAATTCCAGCAGTCGGAACTGTTCTGTATATTGCACACGTCCGGCGTCAAGCACGACTAAACGCAATTCAACATAAGCGCATGGATTCCATTCATCGTCGCACTGAAGGTGTATCGCATACAAATCTTTCACAGGTCATTTCTCCTGCAACATCAACTCCAGAACATTGGGTTCCATTTGCAGATCGTGAAATTACAGGAGTCACAATTCTTCCCAAAGGTAGCGCTCAAGCACGCGCCGAATGGCAACCAAGCCAAGTACCACTTCCAACTTATGTCACAGCTCCTAAGGCGATCATTCCAAAGCGAATTATCGACCTCACCGAACCTGGTCGATGGAGTGATGAACAAGAGCAACTAGAGCGCGAAGCCCTAGCCGCTGCAGCGCCATCTCGCGATGAGATTTTTGACCAACAAATAGCGGACGAAGCCGCTGAGCGTGCTCGCCGTAATCGCGCTGGTTAAATTAGATCCAACTTTCCAACCACATCAGGCTAATCCAATGGTCATAGCTGATTGTGCTACCCATGAAAACCGGTAAAAACTGTAGAAAATTTAGGGCAATTAATAGCGTCACTGCCGCAATTCCACATTGCGCCACCAAGTAACGTTGTGCACTAATTCGACGTCCAGCATCAAGAATCAATTTTGCACAGTAAGCCAAAGCCAAAATTACAAACGGTTCAAAAATGATTTGATAGAAGCTAAATACAGTGCGCTTCTGAAATGCAAACCATGGGAAATATCCTGCGACGATGCCGATGGTGATGATGTTAAGAGCAGGTTCGAAAGATCGCATCACAATGCTCTTAATCCAGAGACCTAGAACCACGATTACCGCAATAGTTCCGAGCCACCAAAGAAAAGGTGTGCCCAGCGCAAGTACTTCTCGCGCACACGATGATGAACCACAACGCTTTGGCGTGTCATAGAAAAAACTGGTGGGACGCCCTTGAATCATCCAACTAAATGGATTGGCTTGGTAATTATGTCTCTCTGTCAGATTGGTATGAAAGACCCACATCTCCTTGTGATACTCAATTAATGATGAAATCGGATTGCTGCTGTAGTTACGCTTCCAACCCCGATTTGAGAAAAACCAGCCTGTCCACGAAGCTAGATATGTAGCGCTAGGAATGATGGCAAAAGCTAAAACGCGCTTAAGCGAAGGGATAATTAAATCTCTTCCAGTGTGATGAGTAAATGCTCGATAGAGGGCGATAATTCCAAAGAGGGCGATGAAATACAGTGCGCTCCATTTGGTAGCTAGCGCCAATCCAAGGAATAAGCCAGACCAGATATATTTTCGAATCAGGAAGAAGTACGTGGCGACCAAGATAAAGAACGCTAGGAAATTATCGAGTAAAGCAGTTCTTGAATGCACCAGCGCTAGCCCATCTAGAGCCATTAAAAGGCTGGCAAGTCCTGTGATTATCGGGGAGTAAAAGAGGCGATGAGCTATCAAAGCGACAATCAATATTGCCAAAGAACCAATAACGGCGGTAGTTATTCGCCAGCCAAATGGATTGTCGCCAAAAATTTTCATTCCCAAGGCAATTAACCATTTACCGACCGGTGGATGAACTATAAATTCAGAGTTATTGCCAGTTACTTCGACTCCATAGCGAAGATAGTCGCGAGCATTGTCGACGTAATAAACCTCATCAAAGATATAACTCTTGATACTCCCTAAGTGAAAAATTCTTAGGATGAAAGAGGTGACTGCGATGATCAAGGGAGCGATAGCTGCAGTCATGGCGTAAGAATATGCGACTATTAGCGTATGGCACTCACTCT
>CAZMBG010000077.1:0-5068 GCA_964564615.1 uncultured Candidatus Planktophila sp. | reverse complement strand
CTCACAAGAAGCAGAAGGCAGAAGCTGCAGCAGCGGCAGAAGCAACACCTGCTGAATAATCGCAGTTCCACGAAAACCCCTCGGGCGACCGAGGGGTTTTTCATTTCTGCTGCGCCTTTTAATGGGCTGCCGATAGAGTGGGCGAGTGCTCATTGTCGGACTTACAGGAGGAATTGGCTGCGGCAAATCTGCAGTGGCCGATGCCTTTGCATCCCTCGGAGCTATGACGATTGATGCCGATCAACTTGCCCGTGAAGCTATTGAACGAGGGAGTGAGGGTTTTGATGAAGTTCTTGCGCGCTTTGGCGATAGCATTCTAAAAAATGGCGATATTGATCGTTCAGCACTTGCCGCAATCGTTTTCAATGATTCTGAGGCGAAGCAAGATTTAGAAGCGATTATCCATCCACGAGTGCAACAAGCTCTCGCCCAGCGCATCTCTCGACTTTCACCTGGAGATATCTTGGTCTACGAAATTCCACTCCTTGTAGAAACTGGCGCTCACAACAAATTCGACTTCATTATTACAGTCGAAGCCTCACTTGATAATCGATTAAAGCGATTACAAGACCGAGGTATGAGTGTGGCTCAGGCGCAGGCACGAATCGATGCGCAAGCGACGCGATCGGCTCGAGAAGCAATTGCAGATGCCATCATCGAAAATGATGGCGATAAATATGATCTTTTACGTCAGGTCGAAAATCTCTGGGAGAGCACAATACTTCCGATGTCAGTAGAGTAAGCGCGTGCGTCCAGTCAATCAGATTCAAAGAACTGTGGCGCCCTTCAAGGTCATCAGTGAGTTTCAACCAGCCGGCGATCAACCCGCTGCTATCGCCGAGATAGCACGGCGAATTAGAGCTGGCGAGAGAGATGTAGTTCTTTTAGGAGCTACCGGAACCGGAAAGTCTGCCACCACTGCCTGGCTTGTTGAGGAGTTACAACGCCCCACCTTGGTCCTAGCTCCTAATAAGACGCTAGCTGCACAACTTGCAAATGAATTCCGCGAATTATTACCGAACAATGCAGTTGAATACTTTGTTTCTTACTATGACTATTACCAACCAGAAGCATATGTTCCTCAGACTGATACCTTTATCGAGAAGGATTCTGCAGTAAATGCAGAAGTTGAACGACTTCGCCACTCGGCCACCAATTCGCTACTAACGCGACGGGACGTACTTGTGGTCGCAACAGTTTCGTGTATCTATGGACTCGGAACGCCTCAGGAATACATTGATCGCATGATCCATCTCAAAGTGGGCGATGAAATTGAGCGCAATCAATTACTCCGAAAATTCGTTGATGTGCAATATGCGCGTAACGACGTCGCCTTCGAGCGCGGAACTTTTAGGGTTCGCGGTGACACAATTGAGATAATTCCAATGTATGAGGAGTTAGCGATTCGGATTGAGATGTTCGGTGATGAGATTGAAAGAATCACAACTCTCAATCCACTCACCGGAGAGATTGTGCGCGACGAGGAAGAGATATATATCTTCCCAGCCACACATTACGCTGCCGGACCTGAAACTCTGAAGCGGGCGATGAGCGATATCCAAGATGAACTCCAAATCCAACTTAATCTCTTTACCAAACAGAATAAATTGTTGGAAGAGCAACGGCTTCGCATGCGTACTACCTTTGATTTGGAGATGATGGAGCAGCTCGGTTTTTGCTCAGGGATTGAAAATTATTCCCGGCATTTGGATGGTCGCGAGCCAGGTTCACCACCTAACTGTCTACTCGATTACTTTCCAGAGGATTTTCTCTTAGTGATCGATGAAAGCCACGTTACAGTGCCGCAGATTGGTGCAATGTATGAAGGAGATGCATCTCGCAAGCGCACGTTGGTCGAGCATGGCTTCAGACTTCCAAGCGCGCTCGATAATCGGCCATTGAAGTGGCCCGAGTTTCAAGAGCGAGTAGGTCAGACGGTTTATCTTTCAGCTACGCCAGGAAAGTATGAACTGGATAAGGTTGGGGGAGATGTCGTAGAGCAGGTAATCCGACCTACTGGACTTGTTGACCCACAGGTTGTGATTAAACCAATTAAAGGTCAAATCGATGATCTGCTTAATGAGATAAATATTCGAGCGGCAAAGAATGAACGCGTACTCGTTACAACTTTGACCAAGAAGATGGCCGAAGATTTAACTGAGTACTTCCAGGAGCGCAGTGTGAGAGTTCGTTATCTTCACTCGGAAGTAGACACGTTGCGTCGAGTCGAACTTCTCAGCGAACTCCGTTCCGGACAATATGATGTTCTTATCGGTATTAATCTACTTCGCGAAGGTCTGGATTTACCTGAAGTGTCGTTGGTTGCAATTCTCGACGCCGATAAAGAAGGCTTCTTACGCTCTGCTACCTCGCTTATCCAAACAATAGGTCGTGCAGCCCGAAATGTTTCTGGTGAGGTTCATATGTATGCAGATAACATCACTGCATCAATGGAGAAAGCGATTGATGAGACAAATCGACGACGCGCCAAGCAAATTGCCTATAATGCTGAGCGCGGTGTAGATCCACAGCCGCTGCGAAAGAAGATTGCAGATATCACCGACATGATTGCCAGGGAGAGCGACGATACAGAGCAACTCATCGCCAGCGTCAAGGGCGATATCGCATCGCTACCATTTGCCGCTAAGGAACGCTTAGCGACTGGAGGGTCAGTTGCCCGCAAAGAGCTGATTGCGTTGATAGGCTCGCTCACCGATCAGATGAGATTGGCAGCCGATGAACTTCAATTTGAGCTCGCTGCTCGTCTGCGTGATGAAATTAAGGATTTAAAGCGCGAACTTCGTGCGATGGAAGAGGCGAATATATGAGTATCGAGAAATTGGTCGTTCGCGGTGCCCGCGAACATAACCTCAAGGATGTATCTCTCGAACTACCTCGCGATGCGCTAATTGTCTTTACTGGGTTATCGGGTTCTGGAAAATCCAGTCTCGCCTTCGACACCATCTTTGCCGAAGGTCAGCGACGATATGTCGAATCGCTCTCTGCCTATGCCC
This sequence comes from uncultured Candidatus Planktophila sp., assembly GCA_964564615.1. Taxonomy (GTDB): domain Bacteria; phylum Actinomycetota; class Actinomycetes; order Nanopelagicales; family Nanopelagicaceae; genus Planktophila. Next base: position 2,054 of record CAZMBG010000077.1, on the reverse strand, counting down.
GCCAATTTCTTGGACAGATGGATAAGCCCGATGTGGATTTTATAGAAGGCCTATCACCTGCAGTTTCGATTGATCAGAAATCAACTAACCGCAATCCGCGATCTACAGTCGGAACGATTACTGAGGTCTACGACTATCTACGCCTCCTCTTTGCACGCGCCGGACGACCACATTGTCCTTCCTGCGGCAAAGCGGTATCTCGGCAAAGTCCACAACAAATTGTCGATCAAATTCTCACTATGCCGGCTACCACAAAATTTCAGGTGCTCGCTCCTGTTGTACGCGAACGAAAGGGAGAATTTGTCGATCTCTTCAACGATTTGGTGGTTCAAGGTTATTCGCGAGCAAGAGTTGATGGCGTAACCATTCAATTATCTGAGCCGCCGAAGCTAAAGAAGCAAGAGAAACACACCATAGAAGTTGTTATTGATCGACTCACCGCAAAGGCAGAGAGTAAAACTCGTCTCACTGACTCCATTGAGAACGCCCTTAAATTGGCACATGGAATTGTGATTTTGGATTTTGTAGATATTAAAGAGCCAACCAAAGAGAACCCAAAAGAGCGAATCTTCAGCGAGCATTTAGCCTGCCACGAGTGCAACCTCTCCTTTGAAGAGCTGGAACCGAGAAGTTTCTCTTTCAATTCACCTTTTGGTGCCTGCCCTGAATGTACAGGTATCGGCACAAAACTTGAGGTCGATGAAGAATTGATCATTCCGGATGACTCAATTTCTATTAATGACGGGGCAATTGCTCCTTGGTCCTCCGGTCAGACTTCTGAGTATTTCTTGCGTCTCTTAGAAGCCCTAGCATCAGAACTTAAATTCTCGCTCGATACACCTTGGAAGAAACTCTCGGCTAAAGCAAAAGATGCTGTAATAAATGGCCTTGATTATGAGGTGCACGTCAAATATAAGAATCGTTATGGACGCGTTCGTAACTATTCCACTGGATTTGAGGGAGTGATCCCATTTATTCATCGACGTCACGCCGAAACTGATAGCGATTACAGTCGCGACAAGTACGAGGCATACATGCGCGAAACGCCATGCCCGGCATGTAAAGGTGCACGTTTAAAGCCAGAAGTTCTTGCTGTCACCATTGGCGGAAAGAGCATCGCAGAGGTCTGCCAACTTTCGATAGACGAGTGTGCAGTATTTCTAAAGTCGATTTCTCTCAGCAAGAGAGAGGCGCAGATTGCCGAGCGAGTCATGAAAGAGGTGCATGCTCGCCTAGGGTTCTTGCTCGATGTAGGTTTGGATTACCTTTCGCTCGACCGTCCAGCTGGGACCCTCTCGGGCGGTGAAGCACAGCGAATTCGCTTGGCGACTCAAATCGGATCCGGCCTCGTTGGAGTTCTCTATGTACTCGACGAACCAAGTATCGGCCTTCACCAACGTGACAACCGTCGACTCATCGATACGCTCACCAGACTTCGCAATCTCGGAAATACCCTCATTGTTGTCGAACACGATGAAGAGACAATTCGAACCGCTGATTGGGTCGTAGATATTGGCCCCGGTGCCGGCGAACACGGTGGAAGAGTTGTTGTCTCTGGGTCATATGACGAACTCATCGCCAATCCCGAATCCATAACCGGCGCATATCTCTCTGGTCGGAAGGCTATTGAAATTCCACGTTCTCGGAGAGAAGTCGATCCTAAGAGAACTTTGGTAATTAAAGGAGCGAAAGAGAATAACCTCAAAGATATTGAAGTTGAAATTCCATTGGGTCTATTCGTTTCGGTAACAGGTGTAAGCGGTTCAGGAAAATCCACCCTAGTGAATGACATTCTCTACGCAACACTTGCAAATAAACTCAACGGCGCACGCATTGTGCCTGGTCGGCATCGCACCGTGACTGGCATCAATCATCTCGACAAGGTCGTCCACGTAGACCAATCGCCAATTGGACGCACTCCGCGTTCCAATCCCGCAACATATACCGGAGTCTTTGACAAGATCCGTGCCCTCTTTGCGGAAACATCGGAAGCGAAGATTCGCGGATATAGCCAAGGAAGATTTTCATTTAACGTCAAAGGTGGTCGATGCGAA
>CAZMBG010000076.1:0-5174 GCA_964564615.1 uncultured Candidatus Planktophila sp. | reverse complement strand
TGCGTCTCAACCGTCGTGGTCGTTTGGCCCGCACCCTCTTGGTCTTGTCTCTAGCTGTCGTGGCAGCTTCGGCCTTCGGCGGAAAGGCAGGGGCTGGCACACAGATCAGCCACGCATCCGCTACCCACTATGTCACTGTGGTTGTGGCGCCGGGCGAGAGCCTCTGGTCGCTGGCATCGCGCGTTGCTGAAGGTCGCGACATTGGGGCTCTGGTTGCACAGATTCAAGAGATTAATTCGCTCCACTCTGCATCTGTCTCTGCTGGCACAACAATTCGTATTCCTTTGCGCGGTTAATCTCACTCTCTGTGGCGCAGGTTCAGCGCTCGCTTACCTTTTGATTTGTAATACCCTTTGCTCTAGTTATCGGGGTCGGTGTAATTCCGAACCGGCAGTCATAGTCTGCGACCCGCATGCATCCAGTAGGCGGTGGACTCAGTGAAATTCTGAGACCGACGGTTAAAGTCCGGATGAGAGATAACTAGTGTGTGGCTGAGGCGTCTTCTATGGCGTCTGAGTTGCCTTTCTCTTTTCGCCCCGATGGCTCGTACCTACACGAGATCGGCAGAGCGATGGCTAATTATCACGACGCGCTAGCGCGCTGTTATTCGCTTGCTCGCGCGCATTTAGGTTTCACTGCGCCCAATCCCAATGTAGCCGCCGTCATTCTTAACGCAGATGGCGAAATAATTTCTGAAGGTGCACATAATCGCACCATTAGCCCCGATCACGCAGAAGTTGTAGCGATAAAGAATTGCACAGAAAATTTAGCGGGCGCCACGATGGTGGTATCACTTGAACCTTGCAACCACGTCGGCACAACACCTGCATGTGTTGATGCAATTATTGCGGCGAAGATTGCCAAAGTTATCTATGCAGTTGCCGACCCCAATCCCATTGCGGCAGGTGGAGCTCAACGTCTGCGAAGCGCTGGGGTAGTGGTTGAACAGATTGAAAGCACCGAACTCGAATTTATTCAGCGCGCATGGCTGCATAAAGTAAAGAGCGGACTGCCGCTCATCACCCTGAAAGTGGCATCGACTGCCGATGGTCGAATTGCGGCTGCTGATTTCACTTCGCAATGGATCTCATCACCGCAATCACGAGATGATGTGCAGGTTTTGCGTTCGCAGGTAGATGCAATTGTGGTGGGTACCGGAACTGTAATTGCCGACAATCCAACTCTGCGGCCACGAATTGAAGGTGCGCGAAATCCAGTGCGCATTGTGGTGGGGCAGCGAGAAATACCGGCAGCTGCCAATGTGAATGATGGATTATCGCGGACCCACTTTATTCGCAGTCGTGATGTAGAAGATCTGCGCCGATATTTGGTGGAAGAAAAATTTAACCATGTCTTGGTAGAGGCGGGGCCGGTGCTGGCCACTGCGATGCTGCGGGCAGGAATGGTGCACGAAATTATTAACTATCAAGCGCCGAAACTTTTGGGTAGTGGGCCGCTCTGGGTAGATGAGTTAGGTATTTCCACACTGGAGGCGGCACAGAAGTTGGAACTTATTTCGACAGAGGTTATTGCGGGCGATGTGAAAATTCATTGGAAGGTGGTTAATTAATGTTTACCGGATTGATTCAAGAGCGCGGTGAAATTATTGCCATCTCTCGCGGCGAGAGTTCAAGCGTCATAGAAATCAGCGCACCACAATCAGTTGCGAGTTTGGCGATTGGCGATTCAATTGCAGTCAATGGCACCTGCCTGACTGCGACTTCGCTGACTGCAACCAGTTTTACCGCCGATGTTATGAAGCAGACGCTCGATCTCACTTCTCTATCTGCACTTGCTGTGGGTTCTGCGGTCAATCTCGAATTAGCGGCAACGCTCGATCTGCGAATGGGCGGCCACATTGTGCAGGGCCATGTCGATGGGGTAGGGCGATTGCGAGAAGTATCGCCGGGCGAGAAGTGGATGAAGTATGTCGTTGAAGTGCCAGAGCATCTCTTGCGATATATCGTCAATCAAGGATCCATCGCCCTCGACGGCGTATCGCTGACAGTAGGCGAGGTCGACGATACACATGGCACTGTAACGGTCTGGTTGATTCCAGAAACTTTGGCGAAGACCAATTTGGGGCTAAAGCAGATTGGCGATCCACTCAATATTGAGGTCGATATCTTGGCCAAGTATGTCGAACGGCTTGTTCAGCGAGGAAAAGCATGAGTCTTGCAATTGAGAGAGCGTTAGCTGATTTTGCAGCCGGAAAGTTTGTCATCGTCACCGATGATCACAATCGAGAAAATGAAGGCGATCTGATAATCGCAGCCAGCGCGATCACCACAGTCCAGACCGCCTTTATGGTGCGCCATACCACTGGAATTTTATGTGTCGGAATTACAGAGGCGATTGCCCGCACATTACATCTGCCAATGATGGTGGAGAATAATGAAGATAAACGTCGCACTGCATTTACGGTTTCAGTTGATTTAAAAGATGGAATTACAACTGGCGTCAGTGCCGCCGATCGCACTGCATCGATTCGCGCGTTAGCAGATGAAAAAACTCGGGCAGAAGATTTAGTGCGCCCCGGACATATCTTTCCGCTGGTGGCACATCGCCAACTATTGGGTGGGCGCAATGGCCACACCGAGGCGGCAGTGGCCTTGGCGCAATTAACGAGCCACTACCCAGCTGCGGTATTGGCTGAGATTGTTAATGACGCAGGCGACATGGCACGTGGTGAGGAATTGGCGGTATTTGCCCGCGAGCACGAAATTGAGATGATCTCCATCGCCGAACTCACTGAGTATTGGAAATCGCATGCAGCACCGTTTGAGATTGAAGGTGGGCTCAGCGGATTTAGCGCGATTCCACTCGAGAGAAATACTTGGCGCACTGCAACTTTCAATGCGCTGAAAGCTCGCGACCATGTAGTGATGGCCTACGGCGAGGCGAATAAAACCCCGATGGTTCGAATTCATTCTGAGTGCTTCACTGGCGATGTTATGGGATCGCGTAGATGTGATTGCGGGCCGCAATTGCAATTGGCGATGTCAGAGATTGAGGCGCACGGCTTTGGTTACATTCTCTATCTGCGTGATCACGAAGGGCGTGGAATCGGTCTTACCCAAAAATTATCGGCGTATCAATTACAAGATCAAGGGCTCGATACCGTTGATGCAAATGTGGCGTTGGGGTTGCCGGTGGATCGACGTGAGTGGAACGATGCCATCGATATCTTGCGCGAACTTCAGGTTAAGACAGCAATTCTCTTAACCAATAACCCAGAAAAGGTAGCTGCGTTATCGGCTGCCGGTTTTGACATTACTCAGCAACATTTAGCAACACCTATCCATAAAGATAATGAAAATTACATTAAGACCAAGGCAGAACGTTTAGGACATACTCGAGGAGATATCTAATGGCCGGAAAAGCACCTGAAGTACGAGTAGAAGCAAAGCCCACCGCAAAGGTGCAGATAATTTCAGCATCGTGGCACCCGGAAATTTGCGGAGAGTTAGTCAACGGTGCACATCGCGCACTTTCCGAAGCGCAAGTAGGCAAGATTGATACGCGATATGTGCCAGGTTCATTTGAACTTCCACTTGCCGCCCAACAGGCCTTTGAAGCAGGTTTTGACGCCGTTGTGGTTGTCGGCGTTGTCCTCCAAGGAGAGACGCCTCACTTCGATTATGTCTGCCAAGGAGTAACGCAAGGCGTAATGGATGTGCAGTTGAAGTTCTCTAAGCCGATTGGATTTGGCGTCTTGATGTGCCACACCCTCGAACAAGCTATCGCCCGATCTGGTGGAATAGATAGTTTTGAAGATAAGGGTTATGACAGCGCAATCGCCGCGTTAGCTCTTCTCTAAAGCCACTTAATTCGCTACCGTGGTTCAATGTCCACGCAGCCATCCCAGATTGAATCGCTTGGTGTCGACACCATTCCCGATTCAGAACGTAACGCTCACCCTGATTCCATAGTGCCGGTATTTCTCGGCTCCAATATGGCGCTATCAGTGATGGTCTTCGGTTGGTTGGCGATTAATTACGGTCTCTCGTGGTGGCAATCGGTGGCGGCAATTCTGGTCGGCACGGTCGTGGCAGCGCTATTTGTCTCATCATCGGCGCTCTTGGGTTGGAGCGGAGCTACCAATAACTCAGTGGCATCAGGTGCAATCTTCGGAGTGCGTGGACGATTGGTGGCATCTTTTGTCGGGCTCTTGCTCTGTATTCAATATGTTGCTTTAACAGTATGGACCGGTGGCGACATTATCTCCTCGGGTTGGGCACGCCTCACTGATAGTGAAGTTACCGATTCACTTTTGGTTGTTGGATATTTGTTAATTGCGGTCGCTGTTGTTGCTTTCGCACTTCTGGGATATCGCTACTTAGTAAAGCTCAATCGATTCATTATGTGGTCGATGTTTGCACTGGCATATGTCACATTGGTTGCGCTCTGGACTCGCTTTGATCCGGGATATGCCGGAACCCCCGATGCATACGCACTCGGAACATTTTGGCCTACCTGGATTTTGGCGGCGTTGACATGTGGTGCAGCTGGTCCGATTTCGCTGGTGACTCAAACTGGCGACTGGACACGTTATGTAGCCGCCACCGAAAAACGCAGCACAGTTGTGCGCACCGCCTTTGTGGCGATGACGCTCGGACTTGCAATCCCAACTCTCTTCGGTGCATTTGTTGCAACTGCCGCCTACGATGCTGATTCATTTGTGGCCGGTTATGTTGCAGGTTCACCATCGTGGTTATTGATTCCCTTGTTGCTGATTGGCTTTATCGGATCGTTGGGGCAAGGCTCAGTCAATCTCTACTCAATGGGGCTTGATATGGATGCGATTTTGCCGAAGCTATCTCGGATGCAATCCACGTTAGTTGTATCCATCATCGCAACTGGATTGGTCTTTATTGGAAAGTTTCTCTATGACGCAGAAGCCGCGGTCACAAATGCCTGCCTCTTCCTAACTGCGCTGGGAACTGCGTGGGTGGCAATTGCGCTCTTTGGCTACTACCGAATGGGTGGGCGCCTCCATAAGGAAGATCTCCAAGTATTTAATCGTCGCACCCAGGGCGGAATTTATTGGTACACCGCGGGCTGGAATTTCAAAGCTGCAATTGCGTGGGTGGTCGCATCTATCTCCGGCATCCTTGGAATGTCGAGAATCGACTACAACGGACCGATTGCTAATGCGCTCGGGGGAGTCGATC
>CAZMBG010000075.1:0-5274 GCA_964564615.1 uncultured Candidatus Planktophila sp. | reverse complement strand
GTGGCCCCACTTATCGGTACGGCGGCCACCAAGAAGTAGTAGTGCCGCACCTGACAGTGGAAGTGCGATGAGATAGACGAGTAATGATGTTGGGTTCATGGCTATCGCTTCAACAAACTAGCATCATCGATAGATGCTGAACGGCGTGAGCGATAAATCGTCACGATGATGGCAAGTCCGACCACAACTTCACATGCCGCTACAACCATGGTGAAGAAGGCGGTGACCTGTCCATCCAAAGTTCCATTGACTCGTGAGAATGTGACCAAAGCTAGGTTAGCTGCGTTGAGCATGAGCTCGACGCACATAAAGACAACGATGGCGTTGCGGCGCACTACAACGCCGATTGCACCAATCGTAAAGAGCAGACCAGAGACGTAGAGGTAGTTATATGGATTCATTATTTCTCCTCCACAATTGTTGTATCAATCTGATCAAGTTGGAATTGATCCGAAGGCTTCATGTCGCCGCGAGCTTTAAGAGTGGCCGAGATTGAGGTTGGGGCAGGTGATCCATCTGGAAGGAGCGCCGGCACATCTACTGCATTGTGGCGAGCAAATACGCCCGGACCAGGAAGTCCAGCGCTCTCTGCTAGTGATCCGGAACGGAAACGTGCAATAGAGAGATCGCGTTGAGTTGGTTTTGCATTCGAACGTTGATGATGCGCCAAAACCATAGCGCCAAGCGCTGCGGTAATTAAGAGCGCTGAGACAACTTCAAAGGGCCAGACATAATCAGAGAAGAGGAGTGCAGCGAGCGCTTGCACATTGCCATCTGCATTTGCATCAGCTAATCCAATTGCTGGATGGCCCACAGTTGCCCGGCCAATGAGTGAGATAAGTAATCCACCAAATCCCACTGCCGCAGTAATTGAAATTCCACGGAGATGCGGAATTGTCTCTGAGAGTGAATCAGATGAGTCGACGCCCACCAACATCAGGATAAAGAGGAAGAGCATCATGACAGCGCCGGTGTAGACCACGATTTGTACGATGCCGAGGAAGAGCGCATCTTGTGCGATATAGAAGATTGCGAGCGTGATCATCACCCACACTAGTAAGAGGGCAGAGTGCACGGCCTTCTTCACAAGCAACATGCCAAGTGCAGCTAGGACAGCAAGTGGAGCGAGGAACCAGAACATCACCGCTTCTGGAGTTGCGATAGTCATTATTGGGCGCCTCCTACCACTGGACCTTGGGTTGGATGCGCTTCAGTAACATCGCCGCGATAGTAATTTCCTTCATCCATTCCGGGATACATTGGATGTGGTGGTTGCACCATTCCGGCACGAAGTGGAGCGAGGAGATCTTGCTTCTCATAAATTAATTTTTGACGCTCATCATCTGCCAGCTCGTATTCATTGGTCATTGTCAATGCACGAGTTGGACAGGCTTCGATGCAGAGACCGCAGAAAATACAGCGAAGATAGTTGATTTGATAGACCGCTCCGTGGCGCTCTCCTGGTGAAAGTTGATTTCCGGGAGTGTTATTTCCGCCCTCAACATAAATTGCATCCGCCGGACATGCCCAGGCGCAGAGCTCGCAACCGATGCACTTTTCGAGCCCATCTGGGTGGCGATTGAGTTGGTGGCGGCCATGGAAACGAGGTTCGGTTGGAGCTTTAACATCTGGGTATTGCACCGTCATGTTCTTCTTAAACATAGATTTAAAGGTGACCCAGAAGCCCTTTGATTGTTCAGCCAGCGAAGCTGGTCCAGGTTGCTCCACTTGTGTGAATGGAACGATATCAATCGAGATTGGCTTACGCGGTTCGAGTTTACTCATCTGCGCCTCCTGAAATTGTTGATGACGCATTGAGCGACTTCACGCCGGGAAGAGATGGAATTGGAAAATCAGGTGCGGGAGGAGTTGGCAGTGGTGCGCGCGCCTTCTTCTTAGTGCGATCATAGACGGAAGAAATTGCCATCACGATAATGACAATTCCCACTGCAAATGAAAGTGCTGCAGTTCGGGAAGCGCCTTCATTTTGGATCAGGCGAAGCGAAGCCACGACAATAATCCATAGAAGTGATGACGGAATCAATACCTTCCAGCCAAACTTCATAAACTGGTCGTAACGTAGACGTGGCAGCGATGCACGGACCCACATAAAGATAAAGAAGAAGAAGTTAACTTTCAGGAAGAACCAGACCATCGTAAACCAGCCGCCAAGCCAGCTTTCGGTAAAGCCCAATCCAGGAAGTGCGTGGTATCCACCGAGGAATAGAGTGGAAGCGAGCGCCGATACCGCAACGATATTGACGTATTCAGCCAAGAAGAAGAGCGCGAACTTGAGCGATGAGTATTCGGTGTGGAAGCCGCCTACCAATTCACCTTCAGCTTCGGCCAAGTCAAATGGGGCGCGGTTGGTTTCACCAATCATTGAGATTACATAGATAACAAATGATGGGAAGAGAACGACGACATTCCAGATGTGCTTGTGCTGTGCATCAACGATTGCTGATGTTGACATTGATTGGGCGTAGATAAAGACCGCAACCAATGAAAGTCCCATTGCGACTTCATACGAAATAACTTGAGCGCTAGAACGAAGTCCGCCGAGCAATGGGTAGGTAGATCCTGATGACCAACCAGCGAGAACAACGCCATAGACGCCAATTGATGTGACCGCCAAAATATAGAGAACGCCGACAGGTAAATCGGTAAGTTGCATTGCAGTTGTGTGGCCAAAAAGGTTGACAGTGCCAGTCATTGGAATGACTGCAAAAGACATAAAGCACATCGCGGCAGCAATTACTGGCGCGATGATAAAGACGACCTTATCGGCGGCAGCCGGAATGATGTCTTCTTTCAGCGCCAACTTGACGCCATCGGCGAGCGATTGCAGAAGTCCAAATTTACCGGTGCGGTTTGGACCGGTACGTAGCTGCATCTTCGCCAATACGCGACGTTCGGTCCAGACTGCCAACAAGGTAGAGACGACGCAGATAACGAAGACGAGTAGCGCCTTTACTGCAATGAGCCACCCTGGATCTTGTCCGAGGAGCTCTGCTTGAGATACATCTGTCAGTGTCATGCCTTCACCACCGTAACTACTGCGCCGTGTACTGCATTCAGCGAGATAAGAGCTTGGGAACCGAATGAATTGCGCGGAATCCAGACCGCATCATCGTGAATATCTTCAACCAGAGCAGGCAAGGTGATTGCACCTTCCGCATTTGAAATTCGAATCTGGTCACCGGTAACAACGCCAAGTTGTGATGCGCGCTGAGCTGAGATGACCGCAACTGTCTGGCGACGCGTTCCGGCTAGATTATCTTCTCCGCGCTGCATTGTTCCCATATCGAGAAGGCGGCGCCACGAAGTAAGTATTGCCTCATTGCCCGAGACTGAAGGCGCGCTGCCATTTGCAACCGGCGCAAATTCAACTCGAGCACCGTCCCACGAACCAAGTTGTGAGAATTCACGAGCTGCTGCAGTCACAGTGCCAAGCATGATGCTCTCGCCCATTGCATCTGCGAGTGCTGAGAGAATTCGAACGTCGCTGCGCTGAAGTGAATCGGCAACAGCCGCATCAAATGCGCGAGCTCGACCTTCCCAGTTCAGGAAGGATCCTGATTTTTCAGCGACAGCCGCAACTGGAAGCACGACATCAGCGACATCAGTAATAGCAGATGGTGCAATCTCTAACGAAACTACAAAAGCTTTTGCTAGCGCTTTAAGTGCCTGCTCGCTATTGAGTAAGTCATAAGCATCGACGCCGCCAACTACAACCGCATCGAGTTGATCGCTATTGAGCGCTTCGATGATTTGATGTGTTGTGCGTCCTACTGTCGCAGGAAGTGAATCCACTCCCCACGCTGCTGCGATATCGACGCGAGCTGCTGCATCTGCAACCGGACGACCACCAGGAAGGAGAGTTGGGAAGGCGCCAGCTTCAAGTGCACCACGTTCGCCGGCGCGACGAGGAATCCAAGCCAACTTAGCTCCTGATTTTTGCGCCAACGCAACGGCAGCTGAAATGAGTCCGGCCGACTCTGCAGCGCGCTCGCCTAACAGAATCACTGATTTAGATGTCAACGCGACTGCGGAAACTGCCTGTGCCTCATTGCCTGGAGCCACCTTAATAAATTCAGCTTGGAGTTTATCCATTGCAATCGAACCCTTAGTTGCAACAGATGTCACCTTCAAACCACGCTTCTTGAAATTCTTATTCAGACGCAGGAAGACGATTGGAGATTCTTCTTCTGGTTCGAATGCAACCAAGAGAACGTGATCGGCGGAATCAATATCCTTATATTCAACACGAGAACCAACTGCAACAGAAGCTAAGAAATTGCCTTCTTCAGCAGAACTTACCCGAGCACGGAAATCGATATCGTTGGTCTTCAGCGCGATACGAGCAAACTTTGCATATCCATATGCATCTTCAACTGTTACGCGACCACCTGTAAGCACAGCAGCACGGGCACCTTTAAGACCAGCTGCTGCGGCAGCGAGCGCTTCTGGCCACGATGCAGGAAGTAGCTTTCCTTCAGCGTTACGCACTAGTGGTTGGGTAAGTCGATCAACTGATGTGATGTATTTAAATGCCCAACGACCTTTATCGCAGTTCCATTCTTCATTAACGGCTGCATCTTCACCGGCTAAGCGGCGCAAAGTCTTGCCACGACGGACATCGGTACGCATGTCACAACCAGATGCGCAGTGTTCGCAGGCAGATGGAGTTGAAACCAAATCAAATGGTCGGGCGCGGAATCGATATGAGGCTCCGGTAAGCGCACCTACTGGGCAAATTTGAACTGTATTACCTGAGAAGTAAGAGTTAAATGGATCGTTCTCGTAAATACCGACTTGCTGCAATGCACCGCGATGATTGAGAGTAATAAATGGATCAGATGCGATTTGATTTGAGAATCGAGTACAGCGAGCACAGAGCACGCATCGCTCACGATCAAGTAATACCTGTGAAGAGATATTGATTGGCTTCTCAAATGTGCGCTTATATCCAGTAAGGCGGCTCTCTGATTGACCGTTGCTCATCGCTTGATTCTGCAATGGACATTCCCCGCCTTTATCGCAGACAGGGCAATCGAGCGGGTGGTTACCGAGAAGAAGCTCCATGACACCTTTCTGTGCTTTATCGGCAACAGGGGATGTCAACTGTGTCTTCACAATCATATTTGGCTCAACAGGAATCGTGCATGATGCCTGTGGCTTTGGAAATGCACGACCATTGATTTCAACATCAACCAAACATTGACGACATGCTCCAACCGGATCAAGAAGTGGGTGGTCACAGAAACGTGGAAT
>CAZMBG010000074.1:0-5350 GCA_964564615.1 uncultured Candidatus Planktophila sp. | reverse complement strand
GCAAGTAAAGTAAAGAGGAAATAATGGGCGTTCCAGCACGTGCGTATCTCAGTATTGGCGAAGTTCTATCAAAGTTGCGTGGAGATTTTCCGGATGTAACTATTTCTAAGATTCGGTTCCTCGAATCAGAGGGTCTTATCGAGCCGCAACGTACGCCATCTGGATATCGCAAATTCACATCAGTAGATCTTGAACGACTCCGTTATGTACTGCTGGCGCAGCGTGACCAATATCTTCCACTCCGAGTAATTAAAGAGAATCTCGATGCGCTAGATCGTGGTCTTGAACCAGCTACTCCAGTGGCTCGACCTGCAGTCGGTTTGGCAACTGTCGATGGTGAAATCGCTCCATCACACTTCCTTCCTCAAGGCGATCTCCGCCTCTCTCGAGAAGAGTTATTGAGCGCTTCCAGCCTCACCGAGCCTCAACTTGTTGAGTTGGAATCGTTTGGTCTTATCACGCTTCGGGGTCGCCATTACGATGGAGATGCGCTTTCAGTTGCAACTGCAGTTGCTCAGATGGCCTCCTTTGGAATAGAGGCGCGCCATCTTCGCTCATTTAAGACTGCAGCTGATCGGGAAGTTGGGCTCATTGAGCAGGTTATTACTCCGTTGCTGCGGCAAAAGTCGAGTGAAGCAAAGGCGAGGGCAGAGGAAGTGCAGAATGAAATTGCTGCGCTCTCTGTAAAGCTGCATGCGGCGTTGGTCCGTTCTGGCCTCCATCAATAACATATCTTTTTCACCGCCATGTTTCTTCCAGTTGATGTAGTCGGCGTCAGAATTGAAATGCCGTCCAATCAACCATTGGTACTGCTGCGCGAATCCAATGGTGGTCGCATACTTCCCATTTGGATCGGGGGAGTTGAAGCAACTGCCATTGCCATGGCTCAACAGAACATTGAGAGCGCTCGGCCACTGAGCCACGACCTAATGCGAGAGATTTTGGAGGTCACCGAAACCTTTCTCACCTCCGTTCATATCACCGGCGTCAGCAATGGAATCTTCTTCGCTGAACTCAATTTGAGGAATGAGGCGGGGGCCTTGCCTTCAGTTAGCGCTAGACCTTCCGATGCGATTGCGCTGGCGTTGCGTACAAAGAGCAATATCCTGGTAGCGGCCTCGCTCTTTGATGAGATGAGCCTAGATGTCACGCCTACCGATGGTAGTGAGAGCACGGTAGAAGCCTTTCGAGAGTTCCTGGAGAGCGTCGATCCCGAGGATTTCACCTCGTAACTATCGTGGAATTTCGACAGATATTCCCTTAGACTCTCAACCTCAAGTATAGGTTTTGAGCGTGTCGCACCCGAGATTCTACTGTGGAGAAGAGTAGATTTAGGCAACCCCTTAAGGAGAAAGCGAGCCCCCTCTCGTGACAGAGCAAGAGATGCAGATTGGCTATCGCGGTACCACCGCATGTGCAGCAGCAGGAATTTCCTATCGCCAACTCGATTATTGGGCTCGCACCGGCCTGATTGAACCTTCTATCCGTACTGCACACGGATCGGGAAGCGCTCGTCTCTATGGTTTTCGAGACATCCTCGTACTCAAAATTGTAAAACGCCTTCTCGATGCTGGAGTATCTCTTCAAAATATTCGTACTGCAGTTGAACATTTGCGCAATCGCGGAGTCACCGAACTCGAACGCATCACTCTGATGAGTGATGGAGTCTCCATCTATGAGTGCACAAGCGGAGATGAGATTGTCGACCTTCTCGCTGGCGGTCAAGGCGTCTTTGGAATTGCAGTGAGCCGTGTCTGGCACGAAGTAGAAGGATCACTCTCTGAACTTCCAGGTGAGGTTAACGGTGGCGATGAACCACGTGTCGAAGGTAACGATGAACTTTCGCTACGCCGCAAGGCAAAAGGCGCTTAAAGGCGAAAATTTTCATATAGTCGCCTCCTGTAGCTACTTGTAGGGGAGTGCGTCGTGGATTTCAATCGCAGCTTTGTTGATCGACATATCGGTCCTACTCATCGCGATGAAGAGTTAATGCTTCGAGAGCTTGGATATAGCGATTTACAATCATTTATTTCCGATGTAGTTCCTTCGAATATAAAACTTAGCGGTCAGATTGAATCTGCTCTTGACCAAGGAAAGAGCGAAGTCGAAGTTATTAATGAACTTCGTACGCTTGCACAGTCGAATAAAGTTTTCCGATCGCTTATCGGAACTGGTTATTACGGAACGATTGTTCCACCGGTCATCAAGCGAAATGTTCTTGAAAATCCGGCTTGGTACACCTCTTACACTCCTTACCAACCGGAAATCTCACAAGGAAGACTCGAAGCTCTTTTCGCATTTCAAACAATGGTCTGCGATTTAACCGCGCTTGATATCGCGAACGCATCAATGCTCGATGAATCGACGGCTGCTGCAGAAGCTATGACACTTGCTCGTAGATCATCGCAGTTAAGCGAGGACGCTGTATTTTTAATTGAGAAGCATGTTCATCCCCAAACTAAAGCAGTGGTAATTACTCGAGCCAAACCACTTGGCATCAAGGTTGTAGAAGTTGACTCTGGCCACATAGTTCGAGACGGCTACGAAGGCGAATTCTTTGGAGCTTTACTTCAGTACCCCGATACCACCGGAACGGTGCTCGATTACTCAGCGTTTGTTCAATTTGCACACGCACGCGGTGCGCTTGTTATAACAGCTACTGATCTACTTGCTTTGACGCTCCTTAAACCACCAGGGGAGTGGGGTGCTGATATTGCGGTTGGTACATCGCAGCGATTTGGTGTTCCTATGGGCTTTGGTGGTCCGCATGCCGGATTCTTAGCAGTACGAAAAGGTCTTGAGCGATCAATGCCTGGAAGATTGGTAGGGCAGAGCGTTGATGCTGAAGGAAATCCTGCTTTCCGTCTGGCACTTCAAACTCGTGAGCAACATATCCGCCGCGATAAAGCGACATCCAACATATGTACAGCACAAGCCCTGCTTGCCAATATGAGCGCTTTCTATGCCATGTGGCACGGGCCAGAGGGCTTGCGCGCAATCGCACAGCGCATCAATAATTTTGCAACCCGTTTGTATAGTGCAACATCGCAATTTGACGACACCGTATTCGACACGGTTCACATCAGTGGGGTAGATGCTGCTGCGATTCACGCCAAGGCGAGCGCAAAGAAGATTAACTTTGCTCAGGTAAGTAGCTCCGAAGTTCGAATCTCTTTCGATGAAGAGACGACAGAAGAGTTATTTCAAGAGGTTTTAGAAATTCTTGGAGTTAAGGCAGGTGTTGCCAGGGAGATTCCAACTCTCTTTAAACGAGTAAGCAAGTACCTCACTCATCCAGTATTTAATACCAACCATAGCGAAACTGGAATGATGCGTTATCTGCGCAATCTTGCAGATCGTGATTTGGCACTAGATCGAACCATGATTCCATTGGGTAGTTGCACCATGAAGCTCAATGCCGTTACTGAGATGGAAGCTGTCTCATGGCCGGAGTTTTCTTCGCTCCATCCATTTGCACCGGCAGATCAAACGGTTGGCTCTAGAACTCTGATAAGTCAGCTGAGTAAGTGGTTACTTGAAATTACCGGCTATGACGCAGTCTCACTTCAACCAAATGCAGGTAGCCAGGGCGAATTTGCGGGTCTACTTGCGATTTCTCACTATCACCAGTCACGAGGTGAAGGTTCGCGCAACATCTGCCTCATCCCATCCAGTGCGCACGGTACCAATGCTGCTTCGGCGGTTATGGCTGGAATGAAAGTGGTCGTTGTTGAATGTGATGAGAATGGAAATGTTTCGTTAGCTGATCTCAAGGCAAAGATTGCAGAGCATTCTTCCCACCTTGCAGCCTTAATGATTACATATCCTTCGACCCACGGAGTATTTGAAACTGCGGTCTCTGACATCTGCGCCCTCGTCCACGATGCAGGGGGACAGGTCTATGTTGATGGCGCCAATCTCAATGCCTTAGTCGGGCTGGCGCAGCCTGGAAAGTTTGGTGCCGATGTTTCTCACCTCAATCTCCATAAGACTTTTGCGATTCCCCATGGTGGAGGAGGTCCGGGAGTTGGTCCGGTTATATCGCGAGCCCACCTCGCCCCATTCCTTCCTAATCATCCGTTAGATGAATTGGCTGGTCCCGCAAGCGGACCAGGTCCAATCTCTGGCGCTCCATATGGATCAGCAAGTATTTTGCCTATCTCCTGGGCATATATCCGCCTTCTTGGTGGTGCCGGCCTCACCCACGCCACCGAAGTCGCCATTCTCTCTGCAAATTACATGGCGCATCGCTTGGCGCCTTACTACCCAGTGCTCTATACCGGCGCTAATGGACGAGTTGCACATGAATGCATCTTGGATATTCGACCTCTGACTAAAGAGTCAGGCGTTACAGTTGATGATATTGCTAAACGGCTCATGGATTTTGGCTTCCACGCACCGACGATGTCGTTCCCGGTCCCGGGCACCTTAATGATTGAACCGACTGAGTCGGAAGATATCGTCGAAATCGAACGCTTTATCGCTGCCATGATTGCCATTAAGAGTGAAATTGATGAGATTATCGCCGGTAAGGTGGCGGTAGAAAGCTCGGCTCTGCGAAATGCTCCGCATACAGCGCTCAATCTCCTAACACCGAATTGGGAGCGCCCATATAACCGCGAGATTGGGGGATATCCGCTCCCGCTCGAGGGTTATCTCAGCGGTGAGTTGATTGGTAAGAAGTCCAAGTACTGGCCACCGGTATCGCGCATAGATGGCGCATTTGGAGATCGCAATCTCATCTGTAGCTGTCCACCGATATCGGATTTTGCTTAAGAGCTTCACGAAGAACCCACTATGGGTGGGCCGAAACTCTCTTACTTTACATAATGTAACTTATCGGCGTTAGGCCTAAAGAGGCGAGAGAGGCCCCAAAGTGTGGTCTGCCAGAGAGCTTCCAGGACGATCGCGTTACTCATCTTAGAACGTCCATTGATGCGTTCAATGAAGGTGATTGGAACTTCCACCTCAGACGCTCCAGCATAATGAGCTGCCATCGCCATTTCGATTTGATAGCAATAACCAGAAGCGCTCATATTTTCGAACCGAAGTGCTCTCAACAGGTCAATCGAATAAATGCGAAATCCGCCGGTGAGATCGTGCAACTGTATCCCAAGTGCAATGCGAGCATATGCAGTCCCAGCACGACTCAGCAATTGTCGATATAAAGGCCAGTTAACGACCGCGCCACCAGCGATCCATCGGGTTCCCAGCGTGATAGCGAGTTGATTGGTGGAAGTAGCTGAAATCATCGCTGATAAATCTTGGACTCTATGAGAACCGTCGGCATCCATAGTAATCACATGCGTGTAACTATCAGATTGCAGAACTTCTGCAAAACCTGCCCGAT
>CAZMBG010000073.1:0-5393 GCA_964564615.1 uncultured Candidatus Planktophila sp. | reverse complement strand
CTTTCCCCCTTTTTTCACCACTTACCCCCAATTTTTTCCCTCTCTCCCCCCACCTCTCCCCACTCCACGATCACCACGACCCCCTTCTAGTGATGGGTAGCGTTCTGGCGGCATAAAAAAACCGGCCCTGATGGGCCGGTAGAAAGAGGGTGCGATTTATTCGCCTTGGCGCTTATCCCACCGCTGGTTGAGTCGATCTGAGAAGGAGCTCCGAGGTCTGCGCGCCGCCTTACCCGCTGCACTTACCTGGGTAGAGAGGGCGCGGATGGCGAAGAGGAGTCCGGTCAGGGCGAGGATAAATCCAGAGACCCCAATCGCTGTGGTCTTACTGACTAGACCAGCGAAGAGTACGGCGATTCCTGCAATAAAGAGGAGGGCCGCCTTACCGAGGCCAAAACTCCGCAATCCACGCTTGGCGCTGAGGCTTGCGCTCTCGCCAGCTAGGGTCGATTGGAGAGTGGGATCTTCGGTCGCAAGGGCAGCTTCCATCTCAGCTAAGAGCTGTTTCTCACGATCGGTAAGCGCCATGCCCCGTACTTTAGGGCACAAAGGCGCTACTCGTCACCTTGAATCTGGTCAGAGTTGGTGTGCTGGTCGTTCGCCTTCTCAACTTCGTGCTTGATGAGCCGGCCAGGTCGCACGCTGGCTCTACCAAATCTGGCTCGAGCTTTATCAACAGCGCCATCGGCCTCCCGCCAACCTTTCTCTCGCGAACCTAAAACCATCTGCTCAAAACTTTCTGTGACCAGGTTTTCGAGGGAGACGCCAACTAATCGCAATCGCGCGCGTTCAATTTTGAGAGCTCGATAGAGCGAACGGACAACTTCGTAAATATCGTGGGTGCTATTCATTGCTTGCGGGAGAGTTTTAGAGCGATTAATAGTAGTGAAATCAGAAAACCTTACTTTGATGGAGATGGTCTTAGCGAATAACCCACGCTCGCGAAGTCGCGATGCTGCACGTTCAGTGAGTCTTAAATACTCACGCAAAATTTCTTCTGGATCATCGATATCGAATGCAAAAGTTTCAGCTGCGCTAATACTCTTATCTGGATCTTCAACAATCACTTCACGGAAGTCATTTCCCCATGCAAGCTCAAAGAGCGATGCCCCGGATGCTTCGCCCAATGCGCGGATAAGAGTATTGCGCGGAGTATGGGCAATATCGCCGATAGTGTGGAGCCCCAACCGTGCTAGCGCCTCATTTGTCTTTGGCCCCACACCCCACATTGCAGAAGCTGGAAGCGGATGTAAAAATTCCAGAACCCGGTCTTCGGTAATCTCAAGTAGCCCATTTGGTTTGCAATGTTGCGAAGCTAATTTGGCCAGGAATTTATTTGGCGCTACTCCAACTGAACATGTGATGCCTTCTTCTGCTGCTACTCGCGCACGAATTTTCTCTGCAATCTCGCGAGCGCTTCCCAGTAATCGTTGTGCTCCAGTGACATCGAGAAAAGCTTCATCGAGCGAGATGGGCTCTACCAAGGGGGTAAAGTCTGCAAAGATTGCCATTACGCGTTCAGAGATTTCAGAGTATCGCTGGTGTTCGGGCGTTACAAATATCGCTTGCGGCGCCATACGTTGCGCTCTTCCAACCGGCATTGCTGCTCGGATTCCAAATTTTCGCGCCGCATAATTTGCTGAGAGAACAACACCGCGAACGCCAGCCCCCACAACAATCGGTTTACCGCGTAACTCAGGGTGATCGAGCTCGGCTACCGAAGCATAGAAAGCATCCATATCGACATGGAGTATGCGTTGGTTGCTCATATCGCCACATTACCTTTATCGCCAGAAGGAATCTGGGTACGCCACTTTTCATATGCTGCTCGAAGATCCCATACACCCGTAGCTCGAATTGAAATTCCACGTTTGCCGGTACGCCGGGTTACGCCCCGGACAAGAAAGAGCGAAGTGCTGCGCAGGGTTGATGCAAAGGTTGCTCCGGATGAATCGGTATCGGCTAAGACATCAGCGAAGAAGGTGGAGTCGCTACAACCATATCCATCATCGAGCGAAAGGAAGAGAACGCGATTGCCAGATCGGATAGGTGGTGATTGCAAAGCAACTTTTACACCTGCAATGAGCACTTGGGTCTCGTTGCGCAAGGATAGTAAATCGCACGATCGGACTGCGCCGATGGCGTTGAGGAATGGCGCGTAGAACTCAATCATATGTCGAGTGACATCCATGTCGAGTTTTTCAATTTCAGCAATGGTGCGTTCAGATTGAGTCATAGCAGGTAAACCAGATGGCGTCAGAGTGGGTCCAGCAAAAGCGAGCGCCATTTGCTTGCGCTCGATTGCTAGTGGCGGAACCTTCTTCAAATCTGCTAAATGAAGGAGTAAGTCACGTTGCCCATCGCCACTGTGAAGCGAGGTGAAGGCGCCAACCATAATGAGTGACTCAATAACAGGAGCTGATGCGCCAGAGCGATGATAAAAATCTGCAAGATCGATATATGGTTGAGCTGCAACGATAGATTGAATCTCGACTGCGCTGGCGCCAGTAATTGCTTGAAACCCAATTCGAATTGAATTTCCTTCAACTGTGTAACCAATAGCTGATGCATTGACATCAAGTGGCGCAATCGCAACCCCCATCTTTCGCGCCTCATCGAGCATTAAACGCTTGGGATACATGCCTGGCTCATGAGTGAGAACTCCAGCGAAGAAGGCGGCCGGATAATGAGCCTTGAGCCAGGCAGATTGATAGGTAGGGAGGGCGAAGGCGGCGGCGTGCGCCTTGCAAAATCCAAATGAAGCAAAGGCGCGCAGAACATCCCAGACTGCAGTAATTGTTGGTAGGTCGTAACCGCGCTCAGTTGCGAGCGGAAAGAACCAATCACAGACCTCTTGCTGTCCAGCTTGATCACCGAGCGATCGGCGCTTCTCATCTGCCGCCGCTAGAGATACACCAGTCATAGTGGCGATAATGGAGATTACTTGCTCGTGAAAGACAACAACTCCCCCAGTCTCATGCAGTATCGGCGCTAAATCTGGGTGGATGTAATGCGGAGGGCTAAAGCCATGGCGAGCGTTGAGGAATGGGCGGATCATGTCGCTCTTTACTGGCCCTGGTCGAAAGAGCGAGATATCGATAATGAGATCGCTCATCGATGCCGGCTGTAGCTTTCCCACTAACTCGCGCTGCCCGGGGCTCTCTATTTGAAAGAGCCCAAGCGTCTGGGTTGATTGGATAAGTGAGAAAGTTGCGGCATCGTCATGAGCGATTGAATCGACAGCGAAATTACTATCGACGGTGCGACGGATTTCAGATTCAGCGTAGGCGATTGTCGATTGCATACGAACACCTAGGACATCGAGTTTTAAGAGTCCGATATCCTCCACATCATCTTTATCAAATTCAATCATCGGATATCCGCTCGCCCCCATTTGAATTGGAGCTCGATTTAAAAATGTGGCATCGGAGAGCGCTACTGCACATGGGTGCATGGAGAGATGGCGTGGTAGCCCATCGAGACGTTGCGCCATCGCAATTGTGGCGCGCATGAGCGGTGATGAAGTATTGAGGGATTTCAGTTCGGGAAGTGATGCCAACGCCGCTGAGATATTGGCAGCTCTGATATGTGGCATCGACTTTGCTAATAGATCTATCTCGGCAGCAGGTAGCCCTAGCGCAGCACCAGCATCGCGAATTGCGTGGCGAGCGCGATACTTCTCGACCATCGAGACTGTTGCGCATCGTGATATGAGATCTGGAGCGCGCCAATTGTTATCGGCGGCCCCATACCTCTCAAAGATTAAATCGTAGACTTCAAGGCGACGGGCAGATTCAACATCGATATCGATATCAGGAAGCTCTCTTCGCAGCGGCGAGCAGAAGCGCTCCATCAATAGACCATGTTCGAGTGGATCGACTCCGGAGATTCCAAGTAGATGGCAGATGAGTGAACCTGCACCGGACCCACGAGCTGCAGTGCGAATTCCGCGGGCGCGTGCTCGATCTGCAATATCTGCAACAGTGAGAAAGTAGGACTCATATCCCAGGGCTGCTACTGTCGCAAGCTCATCATCGAGGCGAGCGCGAGCGGCGTTGATGCGGGCGCTGTCGGAGTAGCGCCAAGAGATTGCAGATTGAGTGCGCTCGCGCAAGATGGTGCGCATTGCGCTATCGGAGTCGGCGCCAATCACCGAACTTTCGGGGAGATGGATATCCCCGATCCCGATATCACGAGTCGGAGAAAGGAGAGAGCGTTCTGCCCATTCTCGAGTAGTGCGCAATAAATACCGTGGCGATCCTTCGCCGGCAGCGCGAGCAATATCTGCGGCAACTTCTGCCATATCGCTAGCGCACTTGAGATAACTTTCAGCATTGCTGCGTTCGAGATGGCGTGAATGTAACGGTACCAATTGGCGCGCACAGTCGAGAACATCGGCTACTGGCGCATCGTGTGCATCGCGCATGCGTACCGCATTGGTGAGAATTGCATCAATATCGAACTCGCGCGCAAAGCTGAGCATCCGTGCAGCATGTGCGGTAGAGCGAGGTCCATGTCCGGCAACTAAATGAGATACACATTCAATTGCATGGTCGGCGAAGAAAGGTCTGGTGCGATTAAATATTTCATATGCCTGATCGTTGCGATGTTGTGAGAGCGCGCTAGCTACTGGCGATTCGGGGCCATGAAGGAGATAGAGGCGCGAGCTATATTGTGAAAAGCGTTCGAGAATATCGAGCGTTATTACTGGTGTGCGATCTGCACTGCGCATGGTGATGCCGCGATAGAGATGCATGAGGTCGCTGTATCGGCCATCGCTGCCAGAGAGAATTGTCAGGCGCGGTAAATTTCTTCTCCCAGCTTTACCGCCAGCGAGATCGCCTTCTAGATCGATCTGAAGATTGATTCCGATAATCGGAGCGATGCCATATTCGAGTGCAGCTTGAGCAAAGCGGATTACACCAGCGCAAGAGTCACGATCGGTCAAGGCGAGCGCTGGCATATCAAACTCTGCTGCACGGGCAATCAGGTCGCGCGGCAGAGCGGTGCCATATTTAAATGAATAAGCGCTCGCGGCGCGAAGATGGATAAAACTCATGAGCGAAAAGTTTTACTGTGGCTTAATAGACCACTGCCCCGTCGTGTCATCGCGTTCGAGTTGGAAGGTGGCGAGAACCCCAAGTGGAAGGGCTTCGACTCTATATATCGCCTTCGGTTGATCGTCGAAGGTGAGGTGATCGCCAGAATGGGATAACCGTTTCCACCATCCACCTGATTCATGCCAGCGCGAGATGACTGAGTGGATGCGAAAGCGACGACCCCGAAAGATAAATTCAACTGGGCTGCTATCGCGGCAGATCACCTCTACCTGGGGCGCTTCTTCGAACATATGTTCGAATATAGACCTGCCCTCTGACAGGTGGCAACTCTCA
>CAZMBG010000072.1:0-5532 GCA_964564615.1 uncultured Candidatus Planktophila sp. | reverse complement strand
CAAGGAGCGAAGACGAGTGTATTCAGGACCCATATTTGCCCGGGTCTTAATCCATTCCGGTTTACGCTCAATCGGGGTCTCGGCATTTCGAACTTCAATCCGGATGAGTTTGCGACCTTCGGGGGTAGTTGTCATTTACTTACCTTCATCAGCGATTCGTACATAAATTTTTCTACTACTGGAGCAACTTCATCAATTGTTATGGAGTGGGCAAGTTCACGCTCGAGCGATGTGACTGCTGCATCATTGATGCCACACGGGATAATTGCGTCAAAACTTGATAGGTCGGGGTTCACATTGAGTGCGAAACCGTGCATCGTTGTTCCTTGGGCGACGCGAATTCCGATAGCCGCAATTTTGCGATCTCCTTGATTGTCGCAGACCCACACGCCTGAACGCCCTTTCACTCTTTGGGCACCGACGTTAAATTCACGACAAACTGAGATAAGAGCAGATTCAATCTCTCTGACAAAACCCACTAACTCATGTGGATTGGTCAGGCGCACAATTGGATATCCAACTAACTGACCCGGCCCATGCCAGGTAATCTTGCCACCACGATCGACTTCAATGACTGGTGCCCCGTTTGATGGTCGCTCATCCGGCAAAGTGCGTTTGCCGGCGGTAAAGACAGATGGGTGCTGAAGTAAAAGTAAGGTGCCAGGTAATTCACCATTTGCAACGCTGTGGTGAAGTTTCCGTTGGAGGTCAAGCGCCTCCAAATAGTCGACAACACCGCTGCGCTTCAGAGCTATAGGTGTAGTGGCGGTTGCGGGCACGAGGCTAGCCTAAAGGTAGACTCGCGACTATGCGAATTAACTCGAAAAAACCGTATGCAATAGCGACTTTGGTGGTCATCGCCTGGTTCATGATTTCAGGCATATTTGGACCACTATTTGGGAAGCTCTCTACCGTTCAGGAAAATAACAATTCTTCCTTCCTTCCTAAGGGCGCAGAAGCCACTTTGGCATCAGATGAAATCGCTAAATTTTCGGGCGATAAGACTTTTAACTTTCCAACGCTCGTGCTCTTTGAGGGCGAAGTAACCCCGGACGAGTTAGCGTTGATAAATCAACATTATGCCAAGGTTGGTTCACTGACACTCGATAACACCAGTGCCACCATCTCTCAATATTTGATTAAGGGCCAACAGATAACCGCTTTCCCATCTCTTGATGGAAAGGCAGTGCTGGTAAATATCCCATTTGACGGAAATTCCATTGCGCTGCAACTTCCAAATGAGAAACCGGTACTTCCGGCACTCGTACAAGCACTTCGTGATGATGCCAAACCAATTTCGGCCCAAGTTGGAGCTAAAACTTATGTCACTGGACCGGGCGGAATCTTAGGAGACCTATTCGGCGCCTTTGGATCTCTGGAATCCTCTCTATTGTTAGCAACGCTAGGGGTGGTCGCACTTATTTTGGTGGTTGTCTATCGCTCACCTATTCTCTGGTTTATCCCACTTCTCTCTGCGATTTTTGCACTTTCCCTAGCCGGAGGAATTGTTTATCTACTTGCTAAGGCAAACATTCTTGATGTCGATGGACAATCACAGGGCATTCTCTCAGTGTTAGTGGTTGGCGCTGCAACAGATTACGCGTTGCTATTGATTGCTCGCTATCGAGAAGAGTTGCATCATCACCACTCTCGATGGGATGCAATGAAGAGTGCTTATAAAGGTGTTTGGGAGCCAATCTTGGCATCCGGTTCCACAGTTGCGATATCGCTGCTGATGTTGCTCTTCAGTCAACTAACGAATACAGCCGGACTTGGACCTATCGGTGCGATTGGCATCGTCTGTGCCATGGTGACCATTCTTACCCTGCTGCCGGCTTTGTTATTGGTATTCGGACGGTGGATATTTTGGCCACGAATTCCGCGCAATGATGGCGACGATCACGTAATGACCGGATTCTGGTCAAAAATTGCGGAGAAGATCGGTCGCAATCCTCGCAAAGCCTGGGTTGTTACGGGAAGTGTTCTTTTGGCCTTCGCCTTTGCTTCCTCAACTCTCAAGGCGGATGGACTCGGCACGGTAGATACATTCACGGGTAACCCAGAGTCAGTGGTTGGACAACGATTACTGCTTACTCACTTCCCGGGTGGTGAAGGTGATCCAACGCAAATTGTTATTGCAGCAGATAAGAAAGATAAAGTGATTGCTGCAGTTAAAGGCGCGAAAGGCGTGACCAGCATTGTTCCGTTGACTAGTCCAATCCCGGGTTCGACTGAGCCACTTGTGGTCGATGGAAAAATGATTCTCAATGTCACCTTGGATAAAGTTCCAGACAGCGTCGAGGCCGGACAAGATATTCCAGGAATACGAGCATTGGCACATCAGGCAGATCCAACATCGTTAGTTGGCGGAACAAGTGCGGTTTACTATGACGTACGAACTGCAAATGATCGCGACAACAAGACCATCATCCCGATCATTTTAATTGTAATTACAATTATTTTGGCCGCGCTTCTTCGCAGTTTGCTGTCAGCAGTTCTTTTGCTAGGTACGGTAGTACTCTCTTACTTCGCAACGCTAGGTGTGTGCGCGTTGGTGTTTAATCACGTCTTTGACTTTGCCGGAGGAGATAATTCCTTCCCACTCTTCGCCTTCATTTTCCTCGTGGCGCTGGGTATTGATTACAACATCTTCCTGATGACGAGAGTGCGTGAAGAAAGTTTGAAGATTGGAACTCGTGCTGGAGTGCTCAAAGGTGTGACAGTGACCGGTGCTGTTATTACGTCAGCCGGAATAGTTCTTGCCGCAACATTCGCAGTACTCGGTATGTTGCCGTTAGTACCACTAGCAGAACTCGGTTTTGCGGTGAGCTTCGGCGTACTACTCGACACAATCATCGTACGATCAATCTTAGTACCAGCACTAGTACATGAGATTGGTCCGAAAATTTGGTGGCCTTCACGTTTGGCAAAGTCGGAGAACTAGTGGCAACTATTGTTATTGGAGCAGGTCTAGCCGGACTCAACGCTGCGCTGACGCTGCAAGAGGCCGGCGAAGAGGTTCAACTCCTCGAAGCATCTGATGGGGTAGGTGGTCGAGCTCGCAGCGACTATATCGATGGGTTTATTCTTGATCGCGGCTTCCAACTAATCAATAACAATTACTCTGAAATAAAGCGGTTAGGTCTGGATCGGGAGATTGGTTTTGTTAAATTTCCCCGGGATGTTGATGTGGTCACACCCATGGGAATTTCCACTATCGGCGATCCAAGGTCCTCTCTAGTATCAGCGATTTCTTCACCACTAGCCTCACTGCGAGAGAAGGTGGCTTTACTCTCTTACCTTGCCGCTACCAGCAAAGCTGGTGAGAGCGTTGAAGGCGAGGCGCTACGGCGAGGTTTGGGCAATCTCTATCTCAACGTGCTCAAACCTTTTCTGCGAGGAGTTTTTTTAGCTGAACTCTCTGAAGTTGATGCTTCATATGGGAAGAATATTATTCGTACATTTATTAGGGGAGACTCAGGGCTACCAACTGCGGGCGTGAGCGTATTGGCTGAAGCACTGGCAGCGAGAATAAATGAAATCCAGCTTAACTCTCCGGTGGCATCGCTTGAAGAGTTCAGAGGTAAGAACATCATCATTGCAACTGATGCAAGGGCGGCAGATCAACTCCTTGGAAGAGTTAGTTCGGCTCAGTATGTCGATAGCTACACTTGGTATCACTGGGTGTCCAGCGACATAATCAAGAGCCGCAATCTCAGAATTACTAGTGCACAATCACCAATAGTAAATTCAATTGTGCTCTCCAATTCAATCCGACAATATGCACCTGAAGGCAAAAGCCTTATAGCGACAACGTCGTTGCAGGATGTGAATGGCCAAGAAATCGAATCTGAGTTAGAAAAATTCTGGCAAGTTTCAGATTTCAATCTGGTGAAGAAGTATCAAATCCGCGATTCACTGCCTCTATTTGCGCCGACCAGGAAGACGATTGTTACGAGTAGCAAAGTTGCTGATGGCATTTACATCGCAGGTGATTACATGACCTGCGGTTCGCAGGATGGAGCTTTGTTATCTGGAAGATTGGCAGCTAATGAGCTGCTGGATCAACAAGGGCGCTGAGCGCATTGGTGATGTGCGGAAACTCCCACTCAAATCCAGCATCTTGCAACACTTGCGGCTGAACCTTCTTAGATCCCAATATCTCGATCGAGAAACCACCCAACGCAATTTTGAGTGCAATCGCAGGCGCAGGCAGTAGTGCAGGTCGGCGCATGGCGCGAGCAAGAGCAGAAGTGAACTCCTGATTGGTGACTGGGTTAGGAGAGGTGAAATTAACCGGACCAGAAATGTCGTTGGTTAGTACAAAATCAATAGCGCGAATGTAGTCGCGCAGTGTTATCCAAGACCACCATTGGCGACCACTGCCGAGCTTTCCACCCAAACCAAATCTAAATAACGGTAACATCTTTCCGAGCGCGCCACCCGTGGGATCGAGTACCAACCCAGTGCGAACTTTTACCGTCCGTACATTTTCCGCTAAATCTGCAGCTGACTCCCATTCGCGACACACTGCAGCTAAGAAATCGTCACCAGCGCGATCGCTCTCAACTACCGCGCGATTTCCGGATTCTCCATACCAGCCAATTGCGGAAGACGAGATAAATACCTGCGGCTGTAGCTCAGAAACCGCTTTTGCAATCGCAGTCGTTCCCAAGAGACGTGAATTTAGAATTTCAGATTTATATTTCTTGGTCCATCGCTTGTCACCAACACCAGCGCCCGCTAAATGAATGATTGCATCGACGCCACGAAGTGGTTCGAGATCAACAAAACCAGTTGTGGGATCCCATTGAACTTCATCGGGGGAGACTGGTGTTCGTCGAACTAGTCGCTGAACAGTATGACCCTCGCTACGTAAGTGTCCAACAAGAGCAGTGCCGATTAATCCGGATGCACCAGTAACGGCGATACGTTGTGGAAGCGCCAATTCCTAGAGTCCTAAATCCGCTTCGAAGGCTCCACCTTCAAGTCGTTCTTTGAGGGTGACGAGGAAACGGGCCGCATCTGCGCCATCAACAATTCGGTGATCGTATGAAAGTGCGAGGTAGACCATTGATCGAATTGCAATAGTTTCTCCGCCGTCAGCGCCTTTTACGACCATTGGACGCTTTACGACCGCACCCAGACCGAGAATTGCTACTTGTGGTTGGTTGATAATTGGAGTGTCAAATAGAGCACCACGTGAACCAGTGTTGGTGAGAGTGAATGTGCCGCCTCCTAATTCATCTGGAGTTACTTTGTTGTCGCGAGTACGTGCAGCAAGATCGGCAATTTTGCGTGCAATGCCGCCCATATTGAGATCACCAGCGTTATGAATAACTGGAACCAAAAGGCCGCGTTCGGTATCGACTGCTACTCCGAGGTGTTCGGCTCCGTGATAGATGATGTTATCTCCATCAACAGATGCGTTGAGTACTGGATGGGCTTTGAGGGCTTCGCAAGCGGCAACCGCAAAGAATGGGAGGAATGAGAGCTTGACGCCTTCGCGCGCCTCAAAAGATGCCTTTGCCT
>CAZMBG010000071.1:0-5558 GCA_964564615.1 uncultured Candidatus Planktophila sp. | reverse complement strand
GATGTGCCTTCAATCTCTTCTCGCGCAATCGAAGCTATCGCACCATAATCAACTGTGTCAGATAGCGCATCAGATTTGGAGGCAGCTTGTAAATCGACGTCGAGCTCAATGTCGACGAAGAACTCTTGCCCTTGGCTCTTCTCAAAGTCAAAGAGTCCGTGGCGCCCAAAACCTCTGATTCCAGTGATACGGATTGCATCGCTCATGATTGGGCAATCTTTACATGGGATTCCACATTATGTACACGCACACCCCAAATTCCTTTCGAAAGTAAGGTGCGCGAGACTTCTAATGTAGCTCCATCTCTCGCCTCTGGATTGTCGCCACCCAAAAAACGCTTTCGAGAGTGCCCGATGAGAACCGGATAACCGAGCGCAGCAAATTCATCAATGCGTTGAAGAATTTCCCAATTATGTTCTGGACTTTTGGCGAAGCCAAGTCCTGGATCAAGAATAATTTTCTCTCTTGGAATACCAGCACTTAAAGCTTTATCCAGTTGAATCTGAACTTCATCAATAACTTCACTAACGACATCAGAATAACGCGCGAGTGAATCCATTTGAGTAGAGTGGCCGCGCCAATGCATTAAAGTATAAAAACATCCTAATTCGGCAACTGTAGAAAACATTTCTGGATCAGCTAGCCCACCACTGACATCATTCACAATGCTGGCACCAGCAGCTACTGCAGCTCTTGCTGTCTCAGATCTCATAGTGTCAATGCTCAGCATTGTATTGCCGTTACCTATTGCATCCTTAAGTGCTTTAATAACGGGAATTACTCGTTGCAACTCTTCTGTTAAAGTTACTCTTTCTGCACCAGGGCGGGTGGATTCACCGCCAATATCAATGATGTCAGCGCCATCTTCAATCATCGCTAATCCATGCGATATGGCATCTTCCACACGAAAATGTTTTCCGCCGTCTGAGAAAGAATCGGGCGTGACATTAAGGATGCCCATTACCAACATTGAATTATCGATTCGTAATGAGACTCATGGCTTCTGCCCGAGTTGCGGCATCGCGTAATACGCCTCTAACAGCAGATGTCGTTGTGCGTGCCTGAGATTTGCGCACTCCCCGCATCGACATACATAAATGCTCACAATCGATGATAACGATTACGCCGAGTGGATTAAGAATTTCTACCATAGCATCTGCAATTTGGGTGGTGAGCCGTTCTTGGACTTGTGGTCGACGTGCATAGAGATCGACCAATCGAGCCACTTTAGAGAGACCTGTGATTTTGCCGCGTGGAATATAGCCAACGTGGGCAACTCCGTGAAACGGAGTGAGATGGTGTTCGCAGTGTGAGAAAACTTCAATGTCGCGAATAATGACGAGCTCTTCATGGCCAATATCAAAAGTTGTAGTTAATACATCTTGTGGACGTTGATAGAGTCCTTCAAAATTTTCCGCAAGCGCACGAGCAACGCGAGCAGGAGTATCTACTAAACCTTCGCGCTCAGGATCTTCACCGAGCGCGAGTAGAAGTTCGCGCACTGCATTCTCTGCCCGCTGCTGGTCGAATGATCCTTGGGCTCGACCATCTTCGGGACCCATGCTGACATGGGAAATATCGCTCACTCTTCACTAACCTTCTTAACTCTGCGAGCCCGCTTCGGCGCATCTTCTGTAACCACTGCCGGTGCACTCTTCTCGGTCACAGGTACCGGCGGAATATCGGAAGGAACACGTGTCAGCGAACCAGTCCAGGCTGGTCGAGTTGGCCACATGATTACATTTGCAAATATTTCAGCAATCTCTTCTTTATTGAGCGTTTCCTTTTCAAGGAGCGCAACTGTCATTGCATCAAGTGTTGATCGATTAGCGACCAAGATATCGAACGCTTCTTGATGGGCATTTTCGATTAATTTACGGATTTCATCATCAATCTTGCCCGCCACGGATTCAGAGTAATCACGTGGATGTGAATATTCGCGGCCCAAGAATGGTGCAGTGGAATCGCCACCCAACTTAATAGCCCCGATAGCTTCAGTCATTCCATACTGAGTAACCATTGCTCGAGCTAAATTGGTTGCTTTTTCAATGTCATTGGCCGCACCAGTTGATGGATCGTGGAAGATCAATTCTTCCGCTGCGCGACCGCCTAATGAATATGCCAATTGATCGAGTAACTGATTGCGAGTTGTTGAGTACTTATCGTCGTCAGGTAAGACCATGGTGTAACCAAGTGCGCGGCCACGAGGCATGATGGTGACTTTATGTACCGGATCAGTATGTGGCAGTGCGCGTGCGACCAACGCGTGGCCGGCTTCGTGATATGCGGTGACGCGACGTTCTTCCTCAGACATCAGACGAGTTTTACGTTGAGGACCGCCAATTACGCGATCGATTGCTTCATCGAGTTGAGTATTGACAATCTTCTTTGAATTTTCGCGAGCTGCCAGCAGCGCCGCTTCATTCAGCACATTTGCCAAATCCGCACCGGTAAATCCTGGAGTGCGTCGTGCATATGCCTTGAGATCAACATCTTCTGATAGCGGTTTGTTTTTCGCGTGAACTTTAAGGATGTCTTCTCGACCTTTGAGATCTGGTCGATCTACTGGAATTTGGCGATCAAAACGACCAGGACGCAAGAGCGCGGGATCGAGCACATCTGGACGGTTGGTTGCGGCGATCAAAATAACTTGTGAATTAGGTTCGAAGCCATCCATTTCTACAAGCAACTGGTTGAGGGTTTGCTCACGTTCATCGTGCCCACCGCCCATACCAGTTCCGCGTTGACGTCCGACTGCATCAATTTCATCAACAAAGATAATCGCTGGTGCATTGGCTTTTGCTTGGGCAAAGAGATCGCGAACACGAGCTGCACCCACACCAACAAACATCTCAACAAAGTCTGAACCAGAGATTGAATAGAAAGGCACCTTTGCTTCGCCGGCAACTGCCCGCGCAAGCAAAGTCTTACCTGTTCCGGGAGGGCCAAAGAGCAGAACGCCCTTCGGAATCTTTGCACCGAGTAATTGATACTTATGGCTATCGGTAAGAAAGTCTTTAATTTCTTCTAACTCGGCAATTGCTTCATCAGCGCCGGCAACATCAGCAAAGGTATTTTGCGGCACCTCATTGTTCTGGAGCTTTGCACGTGAGCGTCCAAATGAGAAGACTCGATTTCCCCCTTGCGCATTTCCCATCATTAAGAAGAAGAGCAGCGCGATGATCAGAATTGGGCCAAATGTATAGAGAATGGAGACCAAAATAGATTGAGTTGGGACAATGACATCCCAACCCTTTGCAGGTGGATTAGCTGTCAACTCATCAATCAAAGTTGGCTCTTGCCGGGCCACATACGACGCCTCCACCTTGGTGGATCCCTTGATAGTTGCGCCATCTTTAAGGATTAATCGAATGCGCTGATCTTTATCGATCAAAATTGCAGATTCAACATTTGACTTTGAAATGGCATCTATGACTTGTGATGTTTTGACTACCGTATAGCGATTAGCCGCATTAGAAATCTGGCCAAAAATTGATACTGCAAAAATCGCAACAACTATCCAAAATAGTGGTCCACGAAAAATTCGTTGCGCGCGAGTTTTAGGTGCTTTCTTCTCATTCTTACTATCAAGTGATGGTTTGCCAGCTTTAGTAATCTTCTTCACCTTATCGTTCAACTTTTCGTTTAACTTGGTATTGCGCGGGGTCTGCGAGCTCATCGTCTTCCTTACTCGTACATATGCTTTGCGAGAACGCCAATGAATGAGAGGTTGCGGTACTTTTCATCAAAATCTAATCCGTAACCAACAACGAAATCTTTCGGAATATCAAAACCGACATATTTGCATTCGACTTCTACTTTAGCAGCTTCGGGTTTGCGCAAGATCGCAACAATTTGCACATCGGCTGCACCGCGTGACAGTAAATTTGATTTTAACCACGAGAGCGTTAAACCGGAATCGACAATATCTTCAACGATTAGTACATGTCGCCCGGTGATATCACGATCGAGATCCTTGAGAATTCTTACGACTCCACTTGACTTGGTCCCGGAACCGTAAGAAGAAACTGCCATCCAATCCATTTCAACATGAGTTTGCATGGCGCGAGTGAGATCGGCCATCGCCATAATCGCACCTTTGAGTACTCCAACAAGAAGCACATTTTTGCCAGCATAATCTTCATCTACTTGAGCAGCGATTTCTTTAATGCGATTGTGAAGTTGTTCCTCTGTTGCGATAACGCGTTCAACATCTGTTCCGACTGCTGCTAAATCCACGGACTCGGCTCCTTACAAGCTCATCGCGCGGCAGAAGGTCTTACCGCGAGAGCGAAAGTCTGCCCGAAATTCGCTCAACCTTCACACCGCCGGCCAGGCTCAGCTCGCCCTGCCCCTTCCACGCGGAGATCAGGGCCTCAAGCGCGCTCATCTGGTCGAAGGTTGGCGCCAACGCCCCCACGGATAAGGCCGCTTGGCGGAGCACCCGGGTGCGAATCGCCCGTGGCAAATTGGCGAGTTCGGCGCAATCGAGATCGGCTGGATTCCGCGAGGTGAGGAATTGCGTGGCCATCTCATCGAGGGCATCGGCATCATCTCTCAACTGTTGTGCAGTGCGAACTAAGGCGTGTGAAATTCCAGGATCTAGTTTCTCTTCCAAGAATGGAATTACTTCGTGGCGCACGCGAACTCTTAAGAATTCAAGGCTGGAGTTATGTGGGTCGTTCCAGAAGTCGATTGAAAATTCGCGACATAGCTCCTCGGTTTGATTTCGAGTCACCGCAAGAAATGGTCTGACATATTTTTTATTGATGTCCGCCATGCCGCTCAACGAACGCGCGCCTGATCCTCTAGCTAATCCAAGTAAAACTGTTTCTGCTTGATCGTTAAATGTATGACCTAGATAGATTTGCGGCGAATGAGTCGAGTCAGCAATTTCCAGAAGAGCTTCATAGCGCCCATCACGAGCGCCAGCTTCGAGGCCGGAGTCAAGATTGACCACAATTTTCTGATTATACGTTTCAACATATCCCATCTCCTTTAATTGTGAAATTACTTTCTCGGCTTGCTGGGCAGAATTTTCTTGAAGTTGATGATCGATTGTTACTGCAATCGGATGTAATGCCAGCGGCTCTGACTCTTTTAGTAAAACATAGGCTAAGGCTAATGAGTCAGCGCCACCTGAAACTGCAACAATAAAGGAGTCACCTGGCTCGAGTAACTGAAGATATGGCTTAACTGCATTGCGACAATGAACAAGCGATGTGCTCATTATTAGACGCGACCACCAAAAGGCATTAAGCCCTTTACTGAGTAAATACTTGAATAAAGCAAACCAGTGTTCTTGGAATTTGCCTCCCACATCATGCCATTGCCTGCATAAATTGTGATGTGATGAATGGTTGAGATAGTTCCTTTGTATGAATAGAAGAGTAAATCGCCCGGTTCAAGTTCATTGAGACTTACGTGCTTTGTGTAACCCGCATACAACGCTGAGTTGAGGCGATCCCAATTAGGCCAGCCAAGTCCCGCTGATTTATAAGCCGCATAGACGAGGCCGGAACAATCGAAAGAGTTAGGGCCTTGAGTTCCCCAAATGT
>CAZMBG010000070.1:0-5561 GCA_964564615.1 uncultured Candidatus Planktophila sp. | reverse complement strand
ACTCGAAGTTACCGGTACAACAGATTCTGGCGTGATCATGTCTATTCGACATAAAACACTTCCCATTGAAGGAGTGCAATTCCATCCGGAATCAGTGCTGACCGAACACGGTCATAAGATGTTGGCAAATTGGTTGGTGCAATGTGGCGATAAAGGTGCACCCGCGCGTGCAGAAGGATTAGCGCCAGTTATTAACCGTTAATTCTGTTTATTTATTGTGATTGTCACTGAAGTATCAGCTGACTGCACGGTTCCGGCACTTGGTGATTGACGGATGACAACGCCCAGCGGTTTTGTTGAATCGTAATCATAGAGAATATTGACCGACTTAAAACCATCCTGTGCCAAGTCTGTCTTCGCTTGTAGACCTTCTAAATCAATCAAATTTGGTACCGCAATCTGACCTGAGGAGATTGTTAGCGTCACAGTTGCGCCAGATGCAATCGTTGAATTCGGTAATGGATTAACAATAAGTACCGTGTTAAATGGTTTGGCGCTGGAAACAGGATCGAGCACTTCAACCTTAAGACCCAGCGCTTCAAGCGCACTTTGCGCGGCTATGAGATTCATTCCGATCAAATCATTGGGAATTGTTACATTGCCGGGACCATCGGAAATCATGATGACAATAGTCGAACCTTTAGGCGCGTGAGTTGTGGCTTGCGGAGATTGACTTGATACTCGTCCAACTGGAATTTCACCATTGTGCGCATGCTTTACTGCGACGTTCCAATCAGCAAGAGCACTTCGCGCTTCATCTTCAGTGAGTCCAATGACGCTTGGAATCATCGGGCCCTGCGATGTGCTTCCGCTCATGAAGAATCCAACGAGCGATACTGTGATAGCAACTAAGAATGCACTGCCGTAAATCAAGGCACTCTTACGAGTAAAAAGTGGTTTGCTCTGCACCTTAGTGGTGATGTTCTCACCGCGATGAATACGCGCTAAATCGTCGAGCATCGACTGTGCATCTTGATAACGGTCATCTGGATTCTTTGCCAATGCAATCTTTATGATTTTATCGATATCAGCAGGTAAATCTGGTTGAAGCGCCCGCGCTGAAGGAATGTCAGCTGAGACGTGCTGGAAAGCTATCGATACTGGTGTTTCACCGCTAAATGGCGCTTGCCCGGTGAGCAATTCAAAGAGCAGACAACCAGTCGAATAGATATCACTGCGAGCATCTGCATGTTCGCCGGTAGCTTGTTCTGGCGATAAATATTGGGCGGTGCCAACTACATTCCAAGTACTCGTAAGAGTTGCACCTAAATCATCGAGCGCGCGAGCAATTCCAAAATCCATCACCTTGATATCGCCATTATCAGCAACCATTATGTTGGCCGGCTTAATGTCGCGATGCACAATTCCGCGTTGGTGAGAATAAGAAAGTGCAGCAAGCACGTGTTGGACAATCGTGAGCGCACGATCTAGTGGAAGTCTTTCGCCGCTTCGCACCACCTCGCGCAAGGTGTCTCCCGAAACCAACTCCATCACAATGTATGGAGCAGGAGATTCACCAGAGTCATACACGGCGACAATTCCTTGATGATTGAGTCCGGCGGCAGCCTTAGCTTCTTTCCGGAAACGAGCTACAAATGATGGATCTTTTGCCAAATCACTACGGAGAATTTTTACTGCAACTTCGCGCGATAATCGTTGGTCCTGTGCGATGTAAACATCAGCCATACCACCAGTTCCGATCATTTCACCGAGCAGATATCGGTCGCCAAGTAAGGTAGACATCATTGAGCTGCACCGTAAGTCATAACTTTTTCTTGAATGTCATTCTCAAGAACCTCAGCAACAATAACCGTGACATTATCTGGCGCACCTTTGGCATATGCAGCTTCAATCAGAGCATCTACTGCCACAGTGCGTGCCTTATCTTTTACAAGGGCTTTAATCTCTTTTTCAGTTACGACATTACTGAGTCCATCGCTACATAAGATAAAGCGATCCTGAACCTTGACATCGTAGATAGTCAAACCTGAGAAACCTTTGCCATCACCCATCAAAACATTAGTCAGCACTGAACGCTGTGGATGATTTGCGACCTCATCAATTGAGATTGAACCCGAATCAAGCAACTGTTGAATAACGGTGTGATCTTTAGTGAGTTGTTCGATGGAATTTCCGCGCAACCGATAGATGCGCGAATCACCGATGTGCGCCATCGCAATAGTCTGTCCATGTAATAGGAGCGCGGAGAGTGTTGTACCGAGTCCTGAAAGTTCTGGTCGTTCAGTAGCCGTCCAAGCAAGCGATTTATCAATCTCTTCAACCGCCGAAATAAATAAATCATCGGCGGAATCTTGATCAATCTCGCTATGAGCAAACGATGGCGCTAAATCACGAAGGGTTGTGATTGCAACGTAAGATGCAACTTCACCACCTGCGTGGCCTCCCATTCCATCAGCAACCGCGACGAGAGTTTTTGAGGTAAGGGCGCTATCTTCATTTCCGGCACGAACTAAGCCAACAGCTGACTTTCCAGCGGTGGCGAAGAAGTAGGTGCTCACTCGGCTAGCGTAATAGGGGAGCACCATTTCAAGTATCCTTACGCAGTGCATACATACGCGTATCTCGGTCCGGTAGGAACCTTCACCGAGGCTGCGCTGAAGAAAATCACGCGCGAAACAGATCTCCGCGTCGCCTATGCCAATGTCACAGCTGCGCTCAATGCGGTACGCGAAGGCCGGGCAGATTTTGCCCTCGTTCCTATCGAAAATTCTGTGGAGGGCGTCGTCGCACGTACCCTCGATGAACTGGCAACAGGCGAACCCCTCACCATTGCTGCCGAAGTTACCTTGCCGGTCACCTTTGCTTTAATGAAGAAGCCGGGTACTTCCGCCATCACAACAATCGGTACTCATCCACACGCTGAAGCGCAATGCCGAGTATTCATCGCAGCCGAATATCCAGATGCTGAAATCGTCGCCACCAATTCCACATCTGCCGCTGCCGAGTTGGTTGCCGAAGGAAAGCTTGATGCAGCCATTGCTTCACAAGCTGCAGCCGAACATTTCGGCCTCGAAATTTTGAACGAGAATATTGGCGAGAATCAGGCAGCTGTCACGCGATTTATCGCCGCCCAGAAGCCTGGATTCATTCCACCGCGGACTGGCCACGATCGCACCTCGCTTGCCGTCTATATTGATATCGACCACGCAGGTGCCTTGCTCGAAATTTTGCAAGTCTTCGCCAAATATGACGTCAACCTGACATTTATTCAGTCACGTCCAACTGGACGCGAGCTCGGTCACTACCATTTCATTATTGATGTCGAAGGACATATTGAAGATCAACCCGTTGCACAATCAATGGCCGAGCTTCGAGAACTATGCGACGACGTCCGATTCCTAGGTTCATATCCACGAGAGGTGCGCTAAATGATTGATATTAAATATCTCCGCGAAAATCCAGATCAAGTGCGCGCATCACAAAAAGGCCGCGGTGAAAGCGTCGAACTCGTCGATCACATTCTTGCTATTGACGAGAAAAAGCGAGCCGCCATTAGTGAATTCGAACTTCTCCGCCAAGAGCAGAACACGCTCTCAAAGTCGGTTGGAGCAGCAAAAGGTGAAGAAAAGGCAGCGCTTTTGGAGAATGCCAAAGCGCTCGCTGAAAAGGTAAAGATCGCCGATGCTAAGCGGGCAGTCATTGAAGAAGAAGCAAAGCAATTAGTAATGCAACTTTCTAACATCCTTGATCCTGATGCGCCACTAGGTGGCGAGGAAGATTTTGTGACGCTCGAACATATTGGCACTCCTCGCAATTTTGCCGCCGAAGGATTCCAACCGCGTGATCACGTAGAAATTGGCAAGTTGCTTGGCGCCATAGATACTGAACGTGGTGCCAAAGTCGCTGGCTCGCGTATGTATTACCTCACCGGAGTCGGTGCCATGTTGGAATTTGCACTGGTTAATTACGCAATCTCAAGCGCACTCAAGAATGGTTTCACCCCTGTCATCCCACCAGTTTTGGTTAATCCAGCCGCGATGGAGGGAACAGGTTTTCTTGGACAGGCAGCGGAAAATGTTTACCGCATCGAGAAAGATGATGTCTACTTAGTTGGAACCTCAGAAGTTCCACTTGCTGCTATGCATATGGATGAGATTTTGCCAGCCGAAAAATTACCACTTCGCTACGCCGGTTACTCTTCCTGTTTCCGCCGCGAAGCCGGTACATATGGCAAAGACACTCGCGGAATTATCCGAGTTCACCAATTCGATAAAGTAGAGATGTTCTCCTTCTGCAAACCAGAAGATGCCAAAGCTGAACATGCGCGTTTACTGCAATGGGAGAAAGATTTTCTTAATGCAATGGAAATTCCCTTCCGCGTTATTGATGTTGCGTCGGGCGATCTCGGTTCTAGCGCCAATCGAAAGTTTGATATAGAAGCTTGGATTCCAACCCAAGATGCATATCGCGAGGTAACAAGTACATCTAATTGCACCGAATTCCAAGCGCGCCGGCTCAACATTCGTTATAAGGATGGTGATGGCACTAAAGCAATCGCAACTCTTAACGGAACGCTCGTTGCAATCCCTCGCATGATTGTTGCAATTTTAGAGAATCATCAAAATTCCGATGGAAGTGTCAATGTTCCGGCGGCACTTCAACCATTCCTCGGCATGAAGAAATTTGAGTTAGTGTGACTTCAGCGCTTAATAAACGGCCAAAGCTGATTGCAACCGATCTCGACGGAACCATTGTTCCGCACGATCAACCTATATCTCAGCGCACCATCGATACTTTTAAGCGCGCGCATGATCTAGGTATCGTAATTTTCTTTGTTACTGGTCGGCCACCACGCTGGATGCCAGAGGTTCGCGATGCTTTTGGATTTGGAAATTCCATTTGCGGCAATGGCGCTCTTCTCTATGATTTTATGAAAGATGAAATCCTCGAAGAGTGGTTGATGAGCATTGATTCCCAACTTGAAACCGTCGAGCTTTTGCGCGCCAATATTCCGCAAGTTTCATTTGCCATTGAATCGCACAATTACTTTCACAGAGAAAAAGCCTATATACCTCGATGGGATATCGGCTTAGACAATATTGGTGTCAAAAGGATTGAAGATGCAATCAAAGCACCAGCGATGAAAATGTTGGCACGATGTTCAGAACAAAATCTGACATCTGACGAAATGCTCGATATCGCAACCAATGTATTAGATGGAATTGTCACTGTTACCCATTCCAATCCGGCAGAGTCACTTCTAGAAATTTCGGCGCTTGGAGTATCTAAAGGTTTGACGTTGGCAAAGATGGCTGAGCGCATGGGATTCACAGCCGATGATTGCGTCGCCTTCGGTGACAACCCTAATGACTTCAGCATGCTTGCATGGGCTGGTCGTTCTTATGCAATGTCTTCCGGACACCCCGATGGTGCAAAGTTTGCAAAATCTATGGCTGGACGATGTGAAGAAGATGGCGTGGCTATTGCCCTAGAAGCCTTGCTCGATCTACCCGCGTAATACCGGGCGATTTTTCGATATAGCGCCCATTCCTGTAATCTCTCCCACGGAGGACTCGCATAGCGGCCGAGTGCACCGGTCT
>CAZMBG010000069.1:0-5719 GCA_964564615.1 uncultured Candidatus Planktophila sp. | reverse complement strand
ATGCAAATGGGTGTGATCTACCAGCGTGGCTTGGTATGCATCCGTGGTTTATTCGTGAACTATCTAACGGCGCTACTGCCGAATTGGATTTCCAGCCAAGTAAGATGCTCAAGCGCGATGACAAAGTACCAACCGGTGAAATCATCACGCCCACACCACAACCGTGGGACGATGCCTTTACTGAAATCCGTGGAACCCCCAGTGTGACTTACGAAGATTTCTGTCGGATCGATATCCATAGCGATGCTCCATGGTGGGTGGTTTACACTGAAGATCCAGAAGGAATTTGTGTTGAACCGCAGACAGCGCCGCCAGATGCGGCAAATTTAGGAATTACCGGCGAGCATTACATTGAAGCGCTCTATATCTTTAATCCGTTATAAATGAAACGAATACTGCTCGTTCAATTTGATCATCTCCATCGAGAATATGGAGTATTAAAAGCAGCCGATAAGGCCAACGATGTAATCCTCTTCGTCGAAAGCCAATCGATGATAGGTGGCGAGAAATGGCACCCCGAAAGACTCTTCTTCCTCATCTCTTCTGCTCGCCACTTCGCCGAAACCCTTAAAAATGAGGGTTTTACAGTGGTCTATCTCAAGGCAGCCACCACCAGCGCAGGAGTTCTTGAAATCCAGCAACGGTATCCAGCTGCAACTGTGTTGAGCACCGCGCCATCCTCTTTTCGACTCACTGCATCGCTTGACGAGTGTGGAGTTGAGTTGGTTGAGAATGATTTCTTCCTGACTCCACGATCACTCTTTCAAAGTTGGGCGAGCAGCCAAAAGAATCTATTAATGGAGAATTTCTATCGCAAACAAAGAGTGCGGTTAGGAATTTTGATGGATGGCCCCGATCCCATCGGTGGCCAATGGAACTTTGATAAGGCTAATAGATTGCCTCCTCCCAAGAATTATCAATGGCCGCCATATCTTTATCACGATCGCGATGCCATTGATGAAGAAGTGGCTGCAGAATTACAACATACGCCAACTCGCACCTGGGCAACCTCCCGATCAGGAGCACTTGCCCAGATGGATTACTTCTTTACCCATCACTTTGGAAAATTTGGACCGTACGAAGATGCAATGGCGCTCGATAATTGG
Organism: uncultured Candidatus Planktophila sp.; assembly: GCA_964564615.1. GTDB lineage: Bacteria > Actinomycetota > Actinomycetes > Nanopelagicales > Nanopelagicaceae > Planktophila. Next base: position 4,613 of record CAZMBG010000069.1, on the reverse strand, counting down.
GCGCTCCACCACTCGCTTTTAAGTCCGTACTTGAATAACGGATTACTTCATCCTCGTGAAGTCATATCAGCTGCCGTTCAACGATTTAACCAAGGCGATATTGAAATCGAATCGGCGGAGGGATTTATTAGGCAAATTATCGGCTGGCGCGAATATATCAATGGAATTTATTGGTTCTTCGGCGATGATTACCGTAACCATAACCAACTCAATGCAGATCGCCCTTTGCTGCCATTCTTTGATGATCCCGGTAAGACGGAAATGAATTGTGTGAAGACAGTTGTAACTGATGTTAAAGAACGTGCCTGGGTGCACCACATACCCCGGCTGATGGTGTTGAGTAATGTGGCGCTTTTGGCCGGTGTATCCCCGCAGGAATTCTTATTATGGATGCGACGCGAATTCATCGACGCTGCTGATTGGGTGATGGTTCCCAATGTCATTGGCATGGGCGTACACGCAGACGGCGGACAGATGATGAGTAAGCCATATGTAGCGGGTGGTGCATATATCTCGCGTATGAGCGGCTACTGCAAAGGTTGCCGTTTTAATCCAAAATTGCGCACCGGCGAAGATGCTTGTCCATTTACTACTTTATATTGGGATTTTCTCGATCGCCATCGCGAAACTTTCGCTAAGAACCACCGGATGTGGCAGCAAATTAATGGTTTGAAACGGCTTGATGATCTAGATGCGCTAAAACACAGAGCAATTGAAGTTTTAGATGGATTAGAACGCGGCGAAATTTAATAGAATCTCGAGTATGTCTAAGCAGATCAGCGCCGATCGCATTTCCGCGTTAATGGCCGTAGAAGAGCAACGTTTCCTCGACCTCCACCCAGCATCGACTCGAGCATTTAACGAGTCAAAGCAGGTGATGCATGAAGGTGTGCCAATGTCGTGGATGGCTAAATGGCCAGGCGCACACCCGGTCTTTATTAAAGAGGCGAAAGGTGCACATTTCACCGATCTCGATGGCCACGACTATATTGATTTTTGTTTAGGTGATACCGGCTCAATGACTGGCCATTCACCAGCGGCAACAACAGCTGCAGTTAAGGCGCAGATCGATAAGGGCATCACTGCTATGTTGCCCTCTGAAAACGCATCGATTGTTTCGCAGTTAATGCGCGAGCGTTTTGGTCTTCCGCTCTGGCAATTTACCGTTTCCGCGACAGATGCCAACCGCCACGTCATTCGCTATGCACGTATGGTTACTGGCCGTCAGAAGATAGTAGTCATTGATAAGTGCTACCACGGTTCAGTTGATGAAACTTTTGCAACTCTCGATAGCGCTGGAAATACCGTCAAGCGAGAAGGAAATATCGGCGCACCAGTTGCACTCGATGTCACAACTCGAGTTGTGGAATTTAATGATTTAGCTGCGATGGAGAAAGCGCTGGCACACGGTGATGTAGCGGCTATTTTGATGGAACCGGCAATGACCAATATCGGAATTGTTCTACCGGAGCCGGGTTATCTAGAAGGTGTACAAGATTTGTGCAAGAAGTACGGCACACTCTTAATCATTGATGAGACCCACACAATTTCAGTTGGTCCCGGTGGTATGACCGGCGATCTCGGACTCACACCAGATTTTCTGACCATCGGTAAGGCGTTAGCCGCCGGAATTCCAGTAGGTACCTTTGGAATGACCCAGGAGATCGCTGATGTCATCAAGGCAAAGGTAGAAGTAGAGAAGATTGATACCGGTGGAATCGGTGGAACGCTCGCCGGAAATATTCTGGCGTTGGCAGCAATGAAGGCTACTCTTTCAGAGGTACTCACTGAAGCTAACTTCACCAGAATGATTGCACTCGGAAATCGTTGGTGCGATGGCGTCGATCAAGCAATTAAAGATTTTGATCTCGATTGGCACTGTAATCGATTAGGTGCGCGCGGTGAATATCTCTTTAAAGGCAGAGCACCCCGTACTGGAAAAGAGGCAGCCGACTCTGGCGACTTTGCGCTTGAGCAATATATTCATCTTCGCTTGCTCAACGATGGATTCCTATTAACGCCATTCCATAATATGGCGCTGATGTGTCCGGATACTACTGAAGCCGATGTCGATGCCCACACTGCAGCTTTTCGAGCAATGTGCGCTGATTTAACTGCGTAATCTAAACGAGTTGTGAATCACGACCAGGTTGCTGGACGGTAAAGCGATAACCCACATTGCGAACGGTGCCGATAATGGATTCAAATTCTGGACCCAACTTAGAGCGCAATCGACGGATATGTACATCTACCGTGCGAGTGCCACCGAAGTAGTCGTAGCCCCAAATTTCTTGTAATAACTGAGCGCGAGTAAAGACTCGGCCGGGGTGCTGTGCTAAATACTTGAGTAATTCAAACTCTTTAAAGGTGAGATCGAGTGAATTGCCACGAATCTTTGCGGTGTAGGTGGCTTCATCAATAACGACATCACCTTGGCGAATCTCGCTCTGTTCATCGCCATGTAGTTGTTGATTGACTGTATCAATTGCTAATCGAATGCGCGCATCAACTTCAGCTGGGCCGGCAGAATCGAGAATGACATCAGAAATCTGCCAATCGGCGCTGATTGCAGTAAGTCCGCCTTCAGTTGTGATCGCTATGACTGGTGCAGTATTACCTGTAGTTGCAATCAATCGCGAGAGCGACTTTGCAGTTGGAAATTCACGGCGGGCGTCGATCAAAATTACATCCATAACAGGTGTATCAACGAGCACTGATGCTTCAAGTGGTTGAACTTTGATGGAGTGCTGCAGCAAGGCAAGTGCGGGCAGCACATCGGCGCTCGCACCTTGCGAATTGGTAAGTAGCAGCACCGAAGCCATTGTGTGAGAATACTCTGGTGCAAAATCTGACGCCACTTCTTATCGTCCTTGCGCTGGCCAGCGCATTTGGCGTGTGGCATCGCCGCACTCGAGGTTCATTTAAGACCCACAAAGTAGTTGTGGGACACCGCTTTACCGCCGCCGAGCTTGGCACCCAACTAGGCGCTCGCGCCACTATGGTGCAGTTTTCATCGGCCTTCTGCGCACCGTGCCGGGCAACCTATTTACTCCTCGATCAAATGGTGAAATCGATGAATGATGTCGTGCACGTACAGCTCGATGCCGAGAATAACCTCGAACTCGTGCGCCAACTCAACATTCTCTCTACACCAACTACTCTCTTTATCGATCGCTCAGGAGTAGAAATTGGCCGCGCAACCGGGCGACCAACTCGCGATCAAGTGCTTGCAGCGCTGGCACAGATTCGCTAGCCGCTCTTCATTGGCGCTACTTGCAGATAATTTGCAATACGCCATTGCAAAATCTTTGCAATTAGGTCTCGCTCATTATTCACTTTATGATAAGCGCCATGTTCACAATCTCTAGCCAGCTTTTTACAAAGCGTCGCGTACTAGATTACGGTCGCCTTGCTGGTTCATTGTGTCGAATGTCTAAGTAATTTCTGAATTACCAAAGAGACAAACGACCAATAAGAAATGTGAAGAGGCAGATAAATGTCAGCAATACTCGATAAGGCCGGAAATCCAGTAGCCACAATCGATTCTCGGGGACCGCGTTTTAGCGCAGTCATTACGACTATCGTTTTAGCAATTGCACTTGTAACAGGCAGCGGTTGGTTCTTAGCTGCTCAAGCAATTGTCTTTGCCATCGGCGCACTGCGCGGCCCTCAGTTCACTCCATATGGATATGTATTTAAGAAATTTATCAAGCCAAAGTTAGATACCGATCCTCATCCCGAGGATGTGCGTCCACCAACATTTGCACAAGCAGTTGGTTTGATATTCGCGCTCGTCGGTCTTTTAGGTGCGCTGCTGAGCGCACCGACTGTATTCACGGTTGCAGTCGCGTTTGCGCTCGGCGCCGCATTTCTTAATGCAGCTTTTAACTTCTGTTTAGGCTGCGAGATGTACCTCATCTTGGTTCGTCTCACCTCTAAGTAAAACCTCATTATTTAGCGGCTCACAACGATGTGAGCCATTCCAACCTATCTCACACGCAATTAACAGTTAAAGAATATTTAAAGGAGAGAGAATGTCACGAGAAAATGTATTAGTCAGCGCCGATTGGGTGGCTGAAAATATTTCAAATCCAAAGGTTGCCATCGTTGAAGTTGATGAAGATACAACCTTGTATGCGCAAGGCCACATCGAAAACGCAATCACATTTCATTGGCGGGAAGATCTACAAGATGGCCAGCGTCGCGACATCATAAGTCGCGAGAAGTTTGAAGAGCTATTGTCTAAGAATGGCATCACCAATGACACCACCGTCATCCTCTATGGTGGTAATAACAATTGGTTTGCTGCCTATGCGTATTGGTACTTCAAGCTCTATGGCCACAAAGATGTGCGATTGCTCGATGGTGGCCGCAAGCGCTGGGAACTCGATGCTCGTCCATTTGTCACTGATGTTCCAACCCGCACCGCAGCAATCTATAAGGCGCAAGAGCAAGATCAATCGCTGCGCGCTTATCGCGACGAAGTCATCGCTGCTATTGGCGTACAAAATTTAGTTGATGTTCGTAGCCCAGCGGAATTTTCTGGTGAACTCGCAGCACCAGCCCACTTGCCGCAAGAAGGTGCACAGATTAAGGGCCATGTACCGACTGCC
>CAZMBG010000068.1:4527-5787 GCA_964564615.1 uncultured Candidatus Planktophila sp. | reverse complement strand
TATCTTTTGCGGCGATGCTGACATTCCATCCAGGTAGATCGTAGAAATAATTGACTGTGCCATCGAGTGGATCGATGACCCATGTGATTCCTGATTCACTAGGACGGTCTGCGCCTTCCTCGCCGATGATGCCATCGTGTGGGCGGGCAGCGAGAATCGACTCAACAATAAATTTTTCCGCTTTTACATCCATCTGAGTCACGATGTCGCGCGCGGCGGTCTTAGTCTTGATTGAAAGTTCTGCTGGGCGATCGGCCAATATCGCTGCCGCTTCTGCGCCGATGCGCCGTGCGAGTACAAGGAGTTCATCTCTATCGACTGCGCTCATGTGCGTGATTCTACCCGGCTATTCAGTTATCCTCACCCTCATGTGCGAGCTTCGTTTACAAGGTAAGAACTCAGATGGCACCCATCTCACCCTCACTGGGCCAGATGGATCTGATTACCTGCTTCGAATTAGCGACACTCTCCGCGCCACAATTAACCAACCTCGTTTGACTGCTGTTCCCACCGATGCAGTTGAAGAAACAATTAGCGTAAAAGAGATTCAACGTCGACTTCGCGCCGGTGAACTTCCAGATTTTATTGCTCGCGATGGCAACACCACTGTTGACAAGGTGATGCGATTCTCCGGACCAATCTTGCAGGAGCGCGAATTTATTCTCAATAAAGCGCGCACTGCCGTCATGCATAAAGATTCAATTCGCAACGATGTAACTTTTCTCGATGTAGTTATCGAGAAACTCGTTCCACGTGGCGTCGATAGCGATGATATTGAGTGGAATACCTGGCGCTTAGCAGACGGTACTTGGCACATTGAATGCCACTACCCAAATCGCGATGGCGATGGCATTGCAACCTGGAACTTCGATCTCTCGCGACTTTCTATTAGCGCTACTGATAACAACGGCGCTTGGCTCATCGACGCCAATCCCCCAGCGCGTAAAGTTGAACCAGGCATCATTCGAGTTGACGCAGACCATCCAGTTCGCATTCCAACTATCGACGCCGCGGCACCCGAGAAAGTTGAACTTCCTGGTGCATCATCGCTCTTTGCTCCAGTTGTTGTCGAAACAGAAGAAGAAGCGAAACCTGACCTCCCTCGTTTAGTTGCAGTGCGCGAGACTCCAACTCCCCAAGATGCTGAAGATGGCGTCACAGCCCGCGCCAAGATTCCTTCCTGGGATGAAATTATGTTTGGCCATAAGGCACCGGCAAAGAGCGAAGAGCCTGATGATGGCTCGCTCTTTGATCAGTAAT
>CAZMBG010000068.1:2402-4427 GCA_964564615.1 uncultured Candidatus Planktophila sp. | reverse complement strand
AACTATTGAACTTCGGTTCGCAATAACGGAACGCTTGATTCGATAGCGCTATCTCCGCCATGATGGCCAACCATCGCGCTCTCTAGCTTCTCCCGTTCTGGATCGATCAGAATCAAACCGCCTTGGGGCACTGCAATGATGTCGCCAATTCGATCTTCGGCATCGTGAGAAACCTCTTCTCCGAAGAGACCGGCTGCGATGGCACTACTGCGAGAATACATAGTTACATCACTACCGAGAGTCTCTTTCCAGAGTGCAATTGTCTCGTTAACTGCAGTAACAGTTGCATCGACGAGATACAAATGCCGGGCACGTGGCTCACCTGCAATGGTTGCAATATTTGTAGTCAATTCATTATCTACGCCCAGCACAATTTTCTTTGTCACATTGATCATGCCGTGATCTGCAGTCAGCCAGAATCGAGTGCCACGTGGCAATTCATCGCGCAATCGAGCAGCCATCGCGTCGACACCTTTGAGTGCAGCAATCCATTTCTCCGATCCCACACCATCTGAATGTCCAGCCGAATCGAGATCGGGGGTATAGATATATGTAAATGATGGTGATGACATCATCGATTTCTTACACTCAGCAATAAGATCATAGAGAACGTTTGCACCAATATATGTTGCGCCCCGAAAAACTGCTCGAGTAAAACCAGTACCTTCATATCGCTTTGCGGCAACGTGCGATACCTTGATTCCAGCGCTACTCGCCCGCTCGAAGAGAGTAGGAACTGGTTGCCACATAACCGGATCAACCCGCTCATCCCATTTGAGAGCATTTAAAATTCGACCATCGCTGCGTGGAACTCGCACGGTGTATCCCAACATTCCGTGAGCGCCAGGCATAGCGCCAGTAGTGAGAGTTGCCAGACTTGTTGCGGTAGTCGATGGAAAAGAAGTTGCGATAGTGGCGTGAGAACTCATTGAGAGCAATGTCGGAATGTGTTCTGCATAACTGTGCAAAACGTCAGCGCCTAAGCCATCGACCAGAAATAGGACTTCACGTCCTTGGGGCGAAGGACCTGCGCCAATTGAATCGCTGACGCCATCGAGAGCAAGGCCTGCAAAGAGCGAAGGCATTATCTGCGATAGGTGCACAGCCATATAGTCTCACGAGTATTGTTGGCGCTATGTCACAGCTTTCATATCTGACTTCACCGGAAGTTTCTGCCGCCCTTTCCGCTGGCAAGCCAGTGGTTGCACTCGAATCAACCATCATCAGCCATGGATTACCGCGACCTTCAAATCTCACGGTAGCTCGCGAAGTGGAAGAGATAGTGCGAGCGCACGGAGCGGTACCGGCAACGATTGCAATTCTCGATGGCGTTGTACATATCGGACTTACCGATGATCAACTTATCGAAATCGCAAACCGTGATGACATCGCCAAAGCTTCAAGTCGCGACCTCGCAATCATTGCGGCAACGAAGAAATCTGCCGCAACAACGGTCGCTGCCACAGCGCACTTAGCAGTGCTTGCAGGAATCCATGTCTTTGCAACTGGTGGATTGGGAGGCGTCCATCGTGGCGCTAATGAATCATTTGATGAATCTGCCGATTTAACTGCGCTTTCTAATCTTGATATCACCGTGGTGTGCGCCGGCGTAAAATCTATTCTCGATGTAAGTGCAACGCTCGAACGTCTTGAAACTCTCGCTATTGGAGTAGTGGGATACAAGACGACTCACTTCCCTGGTTTCTATCTCACCGATTCCGGATTCACCATCGAACATCAAGTGGATAACGCCGATGAAATTGCCGCAATTATGCGCGCCCGTAAGGGGCTTGGCACAAACTCAAGCGCGTTGATAGTCGCAAATCCAGTAGCGAATGAAATGGATCGCGCTCGCCACGATGCGATTTTAAAGTCAGGGCTCGAAGGTGCAGCGCGCAATGGAATCGTCGGAAAGGCTGTAACGCCATTCTTGCTCGAACATTTTCATACAGCTTCAGCAGGCGAATCGCTCAAGGTGAATATAGACATTATTAAAGCTAACTCTGCACTTGCCGCAGATATCGC
>CAZMBG010000068.1:0-2302 GCA_964564615.1 uncultured Candidatus Planktophila sp. | reverse complement strand
AGTGAATTCGATGCGCTCGGCGTAAGACACAACAATCTCATGATTGAAAACGGAAATTCAGGCGTCGTTGTTGTTTTAGTAGACCCCACTGGTGAGCGCACCATGTTTCCTGATAATGGGGCCAACTCCGGCTTACATATTGGCGATCTACCCGATCTGAAGGAGTTTGATGCGGTCTATCTCTCTGGCTATTCGCCGCTTGATCCACTCTCACGCGCTGGCGTTTTGGAGATGATTGAAAAAATCAAAGCATCCGGTATACCCATTTACTTCGACCCGGCATCAGTGGGTGGAATGATGGAAGTTCCGCTCGCCGAAGTAAAGTCTTGGATTTCCTTAATGGATGGAATTCTGCTCAACGAGGAAGAGTCCTTGTACATCACGGGTGTTGCTGACCCCGAGAAAGCAATTGATGTTTTGTTAGAAGATGTCTCAATCGTTGTAATCAAACGAGGCGCGCACGGTGCAATTGGTAAAGCTCGCGGATCCATCATGGTCTCGGTTCCAGCCGCTCCTACAACTGTTGTAGACACGACTGGTGCGGGCGATTCATTCGCAGCTGGTTTTATCGCTCACTATGCCCTGACTAAGAACATGCAACACGGGCTCGAATCTGGCGCCGCAGTTGCCGCTCAATGTGTCCAAACCCTCGGGGCTCGTCCGCGTGTAGGTACCGTTATTTAAGCAATCGTCAGGGCAGAATACCCGCCATGGCAACGAAGAAAGCAGCACCTGCAAAGGCGGCAAAGGGCAAGAACGCCGGACCAAAACCAGGTGAGTTCCCCGGCAAAATCATCGATGTCGATGTCGCTACAGAGATGTCCGAGTCATTTTTGGAGTACGCCTACTCCGTAATTTATTCGCGCGCACTTCCTGATGCGCGCGATGGCCTCAAGCCGGTGCACCGACGTATCTTGCATCAGATGGCAGATATGGGACTTCGTCCAGATCGTGGCCACGTAAAATCTGCTCGCGTTGTTGGTGAAGTGATGGGTAAATTGCACCCACACGGTGATGGTGCAATTTACGATGCGCTAGTCCGTATGGCGCAAACTTTTTCAATGCAACTACCGCTCATTGATGGCCATGGAAATTTTGGCTCACTCGATGCCGGACCTGCGGCAATGCGTTATACCGAAGCTCGCCTCGCACCTGCAGCGCTGACTATGGTTGCCGAATCCGATGAAGATACCGTTGATTTTGGCGCAAACTACGATGGCCAATTGCAGGAACCATTGGTACTTCCAGCAGCTTTCCCAAATCTCTTAGTGAATGGATCATCTGGTATCGCAGTTGGTATGGCGACCAATATGGCGCCACACAATCTCGGTGAGGTTATCGCCGCAACCAAACTCCTGATTGAAAATCCTAAAGCGACCTTAAATCAATTGATGAAACATGTACAAGGTCCAGACTTTCCAACCGGCGGCGAACTCGTCGGCCTCGAAGGCGTTCGAGAAGCCTACGCCACAGGTAAAGGTTCCTTTAAGGTTCGCGCGACTGTAGAAATAGAGAAAGTTACCTCTCGCAAGATGGGTATCGTTATTAAAGAGCTACCTTTCAATATCGGTCCAGAAAAAGTGGTCGAGCGCATCGCCGATTTAGTAAAAGCGAAGAAGATCCAAGGAATTTCGGATATCGTCGATCTCACCGATGGTCAGACTGGTACCAATGTGGTCATCGAAATTAAGAATGGTTTTGAACCAGAAGCTGTGCTGGAAAATCTCTACAAGCTCACACCTATGGAAGATGCCTTTGCCATCAATGCCGTTGCGCTCGTTAAGGGCAAGCCGCAGACTCTTGGCTTGAAAGAGCTCATTCAAGTCTTTATCGAACACCGCCTCGAAGTCGTTCGCCGTCGCTCTGAATTCCGCAAAGCAAAGGCTGAAGGACGCTTGGCGCTGGTCGATGGTTTGTTAAAAGCGATTATCGATATCGATAAAGTTATCAAAATTATTCGCGGTAGCGATGATGCTGCAGCCGCAAAGGATGCCTTGATTAAGGGATTTAAACTCAATGATGAGCAGGCAACATATATTCTCGATATGCCGCTTCGCCGTTTAACAAAGATGAGCAAACTCGAACTTGAAAATGAACAGAAAGAGTTAAAGGCGACGATTGCAGCTCTTACAGCGCTCTTAAAATCAGAAGATGCTTTGCGTAAGCAAGTTTCTGAAGAACTCACAGCGGTCGGCAAGGCATATGCAACGCCTCGTCGAACTCGTATCGGCGCTGCATAATCATCGCGTAAAATCATTCAGTGATTTCAACTAACGCCCTCGAGCTTCGTGCTGGAGCGCGC